>SABC01000120.1 GCA_009929175.1 Bacteroidia bacterium
CTCCCTGCGGTCGTCAAACAGTCCTCGGCTGTTAACCGCAAACTCTTCGTCAAAACCGCTACAAAAACAGATGTTGCACTTCGCGCGGCATTTGCCCCCTACGGCTCAGGGCACCGCCAAGGGGCCGGGATCCATCCCTCGGATAAATTAACAACTCTCATATAATGTGCATGTTGTGGAAACGCGCACATTTTCAATAATATGTGAATTTATCCGAGGGATCAATCCTGCAAGTTCAAACCTCTGCAAGACAAGAACTTGTTAATTTATCCGAGGGATGCGTGTTTTGCTGCAAGTCTCTGCAAGACAAGCACATATTAATTTATCCGAGGGATGAAAAAAAAGGCTGTCGAAACAGCCTTTTAGTTGGTAACCAGTTAGTTGTTAGTTTATCCGAGGGATGCTAAACGGTCATGATCTCTTTTTCTTTGATTGCCAGGGCTTCGTCTACTTTTTTGTTGAATGAGTCGGTCTCTTTTTGAATTGCTGCTTCGCCATCTTTAGCTACATCCTCGGGCAGCCCATCTTTTTGATATTTCTTTAGCAGCTCTACTCCGTCCCTGCGGGCATTGCGGATACTGATCTTAGCTGTTTCTCCCTCTGCCTTAACTTTTTTTACTAAATCTTTACGGCGTTCCTCGGTGAGTGGTGGAACATTGATCCTAATGTGCTCGCCGTTGTTTTGTGGTGTGAAGCCAATATTTGCAACCATAATTGCTTTTTCTATAGCCGGAATCATTTTTTTGTCCCATGGTTGGATGAGCATAGTCTTTGCGTCCGGAGTTGTGACACTTGCTACCTGAGGGATAGGTGTCGGAGAACCGTAGTAGTCAACGATAACATTGTTAAACACAGCGGGGTTGGCTTTGCCTGCCCGGTATGTCTTGAGCTCCTCTTCCAAGTGGGAAAGAGCCTTTTCCATCTTTTCCTTGGCCGTCTCAATAACCTCTTTCTGTTTACTGATATCCATAGTTTCTTATTTTATATTTATGATAATTTGTCTAGATAGTCCGGTTATACAAGAATTTATGATACAATTGTACCGATTTCGTTTCCTGAAAGCAATTTTTCCAGGTTGCCGGGGGTGTTCATATCAAAAACTATAATTGGAACAGAGTTCTCCTTACATAGGGCAAATGCCGTTTGGTCCATAACCCTAAGGTTGTCGGCTAAGGCCTTGTCAAAGCTTAATTTACTGTATTTTACAGCATCCTTGAATTTTTCGGGATCCTTGTCGTATACCCCGTCCACACGTGTCCCTTTGAGCAGAGCAGAGACCCCCAACTCGGCTGCCCTGAGTGCACTTGCAGAGTCGGTTGTGAAAAAGGGATTCCCGGTACCTCCCGCAATTATCGCAACGCCGCCTCTTTCCATGATCTCCAGTGCTTTGTCCCGAACATAGTAACGGGCAAATGGCTCCATGGGGGTTGCGGTGAATACTTCGCATTCAATATCAAGCGATCGGATAGCCATGGAAAGCGCAATGCTGTTGATTACTGTTGCCAGCATTCCCATTTGGTCTCCCCTTACCCGGTCAAACCCCTTTCCGGCACCGGTTAGTCCGCGGAAAATGTTTCCTCCTCCTATGACTATGGCAACCGAACAACCGCTTTCCACTGCCGAGGCGATTTCTTTTGCGTATTGATCAAGTATGTTCTCGTCCAGACCTTTACCGGATTCTCCGCCAAGGCTTTCTCCACTCAGTTTGAGCAGTATCTTGGAGTACTTTTGCATATATTAAACGAATGGCAGTGAGTGCCTGTTCATTAAACAAAAGTAGCTAAAGATTATGAAAATACCAAGCAAGAGCTTATCTTTGCATGCGCATTTAAAAAGTGTATTTTTACCCTAGAGTAATTAATCAATATCTATAAAAATGGGAAACATCTTAACGTCATCTATTGGCAAAAAGCTCATTATGAGTATTTCGGGGCTTTTCCTGATTCTGTTCCTTTTAATTCACCTTTTGGCGAACTCTGCTTACTTGTTAGGCGCGGAAGCTTTCGATGCTGTAATTGAGTTCATGGGTTCACCTCTTGTTGTTATCATGGTCCCCGTGCTTGCCGCCGGGTTTATTGTCCATATTGCTTATGCAGTATACCTCACACTATACAACCGCAAAGCACGTGGCAGCGAAAGATATGCTGTTAACAACCAGGCGCAGACAGATTCCTGGGCTTCCAAAAACATGTTTGTCCTCGGGATTATCATTCTTGGTGTATTGGTGTTCCACCTTTCACATTTTTGGGCAAAGATGCAGCTTCCCGAATTTACAGGAGGGCACGCCCAAAACGGTAATGACCTAATGGTACAGACCTTTGGCAATGTTTGGATTCTTGTTTGTTACCTCGTTTGGTTTGTTGCTCTGTGGTTCCACCTGACACACGGATTCTGGAGTGCATTCCAGACAATCGGCGCAAACAATACAAAATGGTTGTCCCGCCTTAAGGTTGTCTCGTACATCTACTCTACCTTCATCGCACTAGGGTTCAGCGTAATCGCCATTTACGCCTACATCACATCCCTCGGATAAATTTGCAACTTTAAAAAAAGGCTGCCGGTAAAGGCAGCCTTTTTTTTCATCCCTCGGATAAATTTACAAATTGCTGCAGGGCAGCAGCTTGCGGTATTCTGTTCATTTTCTGTAATTTGCATATGATTTATTCGTAGGTGATGCCAACAAGCAATGGGGTACCGCCAACAATCCATGAAACAAGCCCAACACGCAGAAAATGAACGGAAAGCCGCAAAGCGCACAAAATATGCGACTTGTAAATTTATCCGAGGGATGCTCCCCGCCCGGGAAGCCGCAAAGCGCACAGGCTGTGCGAGTTGTTAATTTATCCGAGGGATGTAATTGCTGCGATGCCGGGGAGTTCGATGCCTTCGAGGTATTCGAGCATTGCGCCGCCGCCGGTGGAGACGTAGCTGACTTTATCGGCGAATCCCATTTGGGTAACGGCTGCAACTGAGTCGCCTCCGCCTACCAATGTGAATACCCCTTTGGAAGTGATGTCGGCCAGGATTTCGGCTATGCGGTTGGTACCTTTTGCAAAGGCAGCCATTTCGAAAACACCTACAGGTCCATTCCAGAGTACGGTTTTTGAGTTACGTAATACCTCTTCCCAAACAGCAATGGTAGAGGGAGCAGCATCCATTCCGAGCCATCCGTCAGGGATGTTGTTGTCCATGCATACGCGGGTGTTGGCATCGTTTGCAAATGCATCTGCAACCACCACCTCGCCAGAGTAATATAGATTGACACCTTTGGCCTTGGCCTTCTCCAATATGGAAAGGGCAAGCTCCATCTGGTCGTCCTCACAGAGAGATTTTCCGATCTTGCCACCTTGTGCCTTTACAAAAGTAAAGACCATTCCACCGCCAATTATCATGTTGTCGCAAACATCAAATAGCTTTTCTATGATTGTAATTTTGGAAGAGACTTTTGCACCGCCGATTATAGCAGTAACAGGCCTTTCGGGAGTCTTGAGCACTTTGTCGATAGCCATAATCTCTCCCTCCATCACATAGCCAAACATCTTGTCGTTAGGGAAATATTTGGCAATAAGGGCAGTAGATGCGTGAGCTCGATGTGCAGTCCCAAATGCATCGTTGATATAGCAATCGGCATATGAAGCGAGCCTTTTGGTGAATTCCTTCTGACTCTCTTTTATTGCAGCCTTTGCAGCCTTTTTTTCTTCTTCGGTAGCATCCTCTGCCAAACCGCGGGCCTTACCCTCCTCCTCGGCATAGAACCTGAGGTTTTCCAGCAGCAACACCTCTCCCGGTTTAAGGGTTGCTGAAAGTTTTGCCGCCTCCTCGCCCATACAGTCGGGAGCAAATTTCAAGGTAGTGCCGAGCTTTTGCTCAATGGCAGGAATGATATGTTTCAATGAGAATTTGTCGGTTGGACCTTTGGGTCTTCCAAGGTGAGA
>SABC01000121.1 GCA_009929175.1 Bacteroidia bacterium
TACACAGAGATCACTTCTTAAGCTGGTTGGTAAGAGACGCCGTCTTCTGGACTATCTGAAGGCGACTGACATTGAGAGATACAGAAGCATTGTGAAGGCTCTGAACCTTCGTAAGTAAAAAAAATAAGGCAAAAAACAGAAAGGGTGTCCGCAGGGCACCCTTTTGTTTGTATATTTGCCAACTAAATATGCGTTTGTTGTCTCTTTAAGCAACCCGGGGCATCAAGCGTAGCTGTACAAAGTAATAATAGACTCTCAAAGGGAGAGCCGGGCTGCAGAGAATTTATATGAATATTATCAAGAAAACCATCAAGTTGAGTGATGGAAGAGAGATCGAAATTGAAACCGGTAAACTGGCCAAACAGGCAGATGGATCTGTTGTGGTTAAAATGGGTAAAACCATGTTACTGGCTACAGTTACCTGCGCAAAAGATGCAAAGGAAGATGTAGATTTTATGCCTTTGTCTGTTGAGTACAAAGAGAAGTATGCATCTGCGGGAAGGTATCCCGGAGGATTTTTAAAGAGAGAAGGTCGTCCAAACGATTCGGAAATTTTAGTGTCCAGGCTTATTGACCGTGCACTCAGACCACTTTTCCCGGACGATTTTCATGCGGAAGTTTTTGTTACAGTAAACCTTATATCGGCAGAAAAAGAGATTATGCCGGACGCACTTGCGGGACTTGCTGCATCAGCAGCTCTTGCTGTAAGTGATATTCCATTTAACGGACCCATCTCAGAGGTGAGGGTTGCCCGTATTGATGGTAAATTTGTTGTTAACCCCTCCTTTACTGAGCTGAAAACAGCAGATATTGATATAATGGTTGCTGCAACCATAGACAATATTATGATGGTAGAGGGTGAGATGAAGGAGGTAGCAGAGGCAGACATGCTGGAGGCTATCAAATTTGCTCACGAGGAGATTAAGATTCAGTGTAACGCCCAGTTAGAACTGATGAAAGAGGCCGGAAAAGAGCAGAAGAGAGCTTACTGTCATGAAACACAGGATGAGGAGCTTCGCAAATCTGTTTGGGATTTCTGCTACGATAAATGCTACAAAATAGCCACTACACCTAGTGCAAAGCAGGAGAGGACAGACGCTTTTGAAGCGCTTAAGGCCGATTTTATAGCTACTCTTTCCGAGGAGGATGCAGCTGCTAAAAAAGGTATGATCAGCAGATACTACCATGATGTAGAAAAAGAGGCCATGAGAAAGATGATTCTAAACGAGGGAGTCAGACTTGATGGCAGAGGGACTAAGGATATCAGACCTATTTGGTGTGAAGTTGACTATCTTCCTGCAACACATGGATCGGCTGTATTTACAAGAGGAGAAACTCAGTCGCTTACCACTGTAACTTTGGGTACAAGGCTTGACATGAAGTCTATTGATGAAGTGTTGGTTGAAGGATCAGAGCAATTTGTTTTGCACTATAACTTCCCTCCTTTCTCAACCGGCGATGCAAAACCATACAGAGGAACAGGCAGAAGAGAGATAGGACACGGAAATCTTGCACTCAGGGCTCTAAAATATGTGGTTCCTGTAGGAGATGAGAATCCATATGCAGTTAGAGTTGTTTCTGATATCCTTGAATCTAACGGATCATCTTCAATGGCTACAGTTTGTGCAGGAACTCTTGCACTAATGGATGCCGGTATCAAGATTAAGAAGCCGGTGTCAGGTATTGCCATGGGTCTTATCTCAGATTCAAAGACCGGCAAATTTGCGGTTTTATCAGACATTCTGGGCGATGAAGACCACCTGGGAGATATGGACTTTAAGGTAACCGGAACTAAAGATGGTATCACAGCTACTCAAATGGACATAAAGGTGGATGGACTCTCGTATGAGATCCTTGAGCAGGCTCTTGAGCAGGCTCGTCAGGGCCGCCTTCACATTATGGGTGAGATGATGAAAACAATGAGCGAGCCAAGAGAGGAGCTCAAGCCACACGTCCCTAGAATTGTTCAAATAGTAATTCCTGGGGAATTTATTGGAGCCGTTATAGGAACAGGTGGTAAGGTGATTCAGGAGATTCAGAAAACTACCGGCACTACTATTACAATTACAGAAAAAGATGGAACAGGTGTTGTCGATATCTTTGGTGATGATCAGCAGAGCATGGAGAAGGCCCTTAACTGGATTAAGGATATAACTACAGTTCCTGAAGCTGGACTTGTATATACAGGAAAGGTTGTCTCAATTCTTGAATTTGGAGCCTTTGTGCAGATTCTTCCAGGTAAGGAGGGTTTGCTCCATATTTCTGAACTTGACTGGAAAAAGGTTGAGAAGGTAGAGGATGTTCTTAATATTGGTGATACAGTAGATGTGAAACTTCTGGAGATTGATTCAAAGAGTGGTAAAATGAGATTATCTCGCAAAGCCCTGCTTGAAAAACCTGAAGGATATGTTGAGCCTGAACGCAAACCTCGTCCAGAGGGTGGCAGACCACAACGTCCTCAAGGCAGATCCGGAGATAGAAATAACTTTAGAAGGTAATACCTGCTTGCAATTTATTGAAAGAGCCGTGTAGTTATACGCGGCTCTTTTTTTGTGTTAAAAACACAATATATTGTAAGAGAAAACGCCTGCAAAGTATATAAGTAATAGAAAATAGATATGAAATGATTACATATTGTTATCAAATGATGGAAAACTGCAAGTTTATAAGCTTAGCAATAGCTCTGATAACAATATTTCATGCGGAAATGATAAAAAGTTACAATTTTTTGCATTAGGTTCATTTTTTTTATAATTTTGAACGAAACCTTAATTCAAATTTACTTAATCTATGAAGAAATCGATCTTGATTGTCTTGTCGATATTACTAGTTAATATCGGTTGGGCCCAGATGAGAGTTACCGGAAGGGTAACATCATCCGATGACGGTTCTCCGGTTCCATACGCTACCATCCTTATTAAGGGTGTTAGAGGTGCCGGTGCCAACACAGATCTGGATGGCAAGTACACATTAACAAATGTACCTGCCGATGCAGTACTCGTTTTTAGTTACATTGGCTATTCTACTCAGGAGATTCCTGTAAGCGGCAGAGGTGTTATTGATGTAATACTAAGCCCGGATGCCCTTGCACTTGACGAGGTGATGGTTGTGGCCTATGGTACCGCTACCAAAGGTACTTTCACAGGTGCCGCCAGCGTTGTAAAGAGCGAAGCAATAAGGGACGTTCCCACACTATCATTTGAAAATGCAATGAACGGCAAGGTTGCCGGTATGCAGATTACCACAACATCAGGACAGGCCGGTGCTACATCGTCTATCCGGGTTAGAGGTATCGGTTCGATGAATGCATCAAACGAGCCTCTGTATGTTGTCGATGGTGTACCTGTTGTTTCCGGTAACGTTACCCAAATGGGTATCTATACAAGCAACAACGTTATGAGTACAATTAATCCTACAGACATTGAGTCTATTACAGTCCTTAAAGACGCAGCAGCATCTGCTCTTTACGGATCAAGGGCTGCAAACGGGGTAATTGTAATCACTACTAAAAGAGGTAAACTGGGTAAAACATCAGTTAACTTCAAAGCATCTGTAGGTATAACTCCTAGTTTTGCAACAGACAACTTTGAAGCCGCTACTACAGAGCAGCAGGTAGAGATGTATTACGAGAACTTCTGGAATGCAGGTGTGTACCATCCAACAAAACCAACAACAGAGGCGGTTGCAAGTGCAAGCGCCCTGGCTCAGTTGAATAAAAGATTCAATAAACATGGATATATTTTCACTGCTCCAGATAATACTGTAAATTCTCTTACAATCTCTGGTGATCGTGCAGGTAAGTATTTTAACTGGGATGATGTTCTTTTTCGCACAGCAGTTTATCAATCATATGACCTGTCAGTCAGCGGAGCAACAGATGCTTCAAATTATTATACATCACTATCATACACAAAAAATCTTGGTAGGAGTACA
>SABC01000122.1 GCA_009929175.1 Bacteroidia bacterium
AAATAATTTTCTGCAGGGAACCCACATCCTCTCCAGCTCATCTTTGTCAAAAGATTTATATTTATTATAAAAAGTATCCTCCAGTACACGGGCCGAAAGAGCCTCCACCTTTTGCCTGTCTGTTAAAAATTCAGGGATGCTCTCCTGCGGAAGGCCCAGGTGCATGTGACCGATTGTCAGAAATGAAGAGATTAAATAGTACTGCCCCTGCTCTCTCATAATTTTCTCAAAACTGACAAAATCAATTCTCTCTCTGTTTTTCTCAAAAAAGAGAGCCATGTCGCAAAAATGTCTTAAAACCAGCCCGGATGACAGAAAATGAGTTATGTCGTGACGGGAGAGAAAGATTGCAGTAAAGTCGGGAGTTGGAATACGAACCTGAGTGCCATCTGTAATTATTGAGTCAAAGCCCTGCTCATTAAGAATCCTGTGCAAATGCTTTTCCAGATTTTTATCGGTTTGGGTATATTCTACATTAAGAAATGTTTTGTGGTTTTCCACAGGAACTCCTTTAAAATAAAACTTTGAATGCTTTGAACCCTCTCTCTCAACCTCAATTCCTAAATCTTCAATAACCTTATTGCCCTTTTCATAATCTCCAAAAAGGAAAATGTCGATATCTCCGCACTCTCTGTGATATGGATTAGGATAGAGTTCACTCAGACCGATTCCTTTAAGCAGGAGCATTTCAATTCCATTCTCCCTAAAAAGTGCGACAAGCTCTTTAATGACTGATCTCTGCTTTTTATTCCTTGCTTCCAGTTTTTGGACACTTAGCTCCCAGCGGATAAGCAACTCTCTTGAGATTCCGGGCATCTGCACCAATCCGTCCCTGGCAACACACAACACACCCTGTCTGGCAGCCAGGTTTACAAGGCTACTCCAGTCAATATCTTTTGGGATTACAGAAAAGGCCTCTCTGTTATCCCGGAGGCACAGAGAGGTCTTTAGTATTGAGAAAAGAAAATTTCGCTCAGGACTGATAGTCATAATATTAGTCCTTGACGCACCTGACAGAGCGACCGAATCCCTTACTACCACCGGCACTTTCAACTAAGTTATTATATCGAGACATGCGCCAGGAAATTGGATTGCCGGAAGTAAGAGATGTACTCCACCAGTAACCTTCATTGCCTAAACTTTCATAACCCCAACCATCCCATTTTCTGTACCCACCCGGAAGAGCTGTAAAGCCGCTACTATTGGTTGTCTCAGAATTAGAAGTAATCCAGTGAGTTGTGCCTGCTTCTTTAAGATATTCAGCTCCGCATAAATAAACTGTTGTTTCGCCATCTATCTCATCTGTTTCAGTTACTGTGTATCCTAAATAATCCGTTAAAGTAGTCCACTCAGAATTTGTAGGCACATGCCAGCCAGCAGGGCAGATATTTTTGCCTCCATTGCTTGCTAGTTTTGTTGAGGAATTATTATCCACTGCAAACCAGTTGTAAAGTTTTCCATAGATGGCAGAATTAGAAGTATTGTTGTTGTAATCACTCCATGCACCGGAGGTTGCACTGCCCCAGGCGGAATTATCAGACAGGTTTGGAATTGCAGTACCATCATTATATTTAGTTGTCTTCAAATTTTCTGCCATCCATACCTGGGTACCAATTTTTACAGCTTTGTAAGCATTACCGTCAACATCAGAAACTGTAAAAGCTGTAGCATCAGCTGCATTAACCTCAACAGTATACTTTATACCTCTCTTGAACCCTCCGGCAGGAACTGCTTTGTCGAGATACCTCCACTCCCCGTTAATTTGCAAACCAATAACACAATTACCCGCCGGGGCAGTTGGATTTATAACCATATAAACCTTAGTGTCGGCATTTGTTCCTGTAAGCGCTCCGGGTGCGGTAAGTATTGTTGTAACCATTTTTGATATGTCAGTCTGGCTGGCGAAATTGTAAGCCGTTCCATTTGCCGGTGTGGCCTGGGTAACATCAATAGTTCCACCTCTAAAAGCGAGGGTGTTGCTGCTTTGCATACTTACTGCCTTTAAATCTCCTGTTCCCTTAATCTGAAATTCAAGTACAGTGAAAAGATGGTTGTATTTGAGATTGACTCCGCCGGTTGCACCGGTATTTGATGGTGAAGTTACTGTAACCGGAGTTGCAATCATAAAGTCCAGAGCACCTATATGATCTGTATTGTTGGCAGCTGACTGTGTCTGTGCAGAAGGAAGTGACACCGGAACAGCTGTTGCAGCCGGAGAACCCGATGCATAAGGATAGTATGCATAAAATGTGTGAGAGGTATTTGCTGCACCCCAGTACATAGAGCCGTTAAAATCTGAACTGGTCCCACTGTTTGCAGCGGTAAACTGTGCATTAACAATTGCAGATCCGCCACCTCCAGTTGCTGTGCGCGCCTGAGCAGAGTAAATCCCCACTTTGTCTGTTGTCTGAATCCAGGAGGTAACAACTCCGTTGAGTGTAGTTTTTGTGATTGCGTTTGCATCCGATCCTGTAATAAGGATTTTTTCAGATAAAACAACGGGAGCAGCACTCTCTGTCTGCTCTTTTGCACAAGAGGAGAGAGCGAGAATTAAAACCACTGAAAGTACCGGAGTGATATTCTTGATAAATATATTTTTCATAAATGATTTGTCATTAATTCAATTAGTAATTACCAGATGTCCTCTTCAAAGTCAGTGGCAGAATCGGCAAATCCCTTCTCAACTGAGACTTCAATTACATCTACAAGAGGTGGTTCGTAAGGTTGGTCGACACCACAAATATTTATGAAAACCGATGTGTCATTTGTGAGTGCTTTTTGTTGTTTATTCATAGTAATTAAATAATAATGGAGAGTCAATAAAATGAGAGCTAATCTTTGATACAGCGCACAGACTGGCCGCGTGCCCGCCTATAGTTGTTCATTAAGAACGAGGAACTATTGATCAGCAGGGTGCGCGAGAGAGTGGCATTAGGGGTGCTACTCGTCCAATAGAAGCCTTCGGAACCAACATTGCTGAGGGAACCATTATCAGTGCGCAAGCCAGCTAAGGTAAGTTTTAAAGGACTTGCGAAAGCGCCTGCAGAATTTTGTGGAGTCCAACTTGCTCGCTCGGCATTTAATTCTTCTTCGGTAGGTACTCTAAAACCGCTCGGGCATGGGTTGTTGGTGCCAGTCTCTCCCTTCCATAAGTCGGAGTTTTGCGGGCTGCGCCAATCGTAAGGAGAGGAAGAACTTGTTATAAAATTACCATGTCCGGGCGCATCTACGTTTGATAAATCGCCAGTGGTTAAAGATATTCTCAACTGATGCCCATCGGTTAACCTGCCCCATTGGTATAGATCTCCATAAGCATCTGCATCGGTGCTGCTTGTGGCAACCCGTGAAGCGCCCAAGTTTCTGTCCATCCAAATCCTGCCGGTTAAAGTTACAACCTCACCTGCTCCTAAAGCAGAAGCACTTGAAGCATCAACTGTAACAACATATTTGACCCCACGTTTAAAGCCTCCGGCAGGTGCTGCTTTGTTAATGTATTTCCAGGTTGTACCATCAGTTGATAGGCTAATAATACAATTACCTGTGGGTGTACCCGGATTGATAACCATATAAACCTTAGTATCAGTATTGGTTGCTGTTAGTGTGGCCGGAGTAGTTAACGTTACTACCGCTTCGCCCGATGTTCCCGTCTGGCTGGCAAAAGCATAGGCGACGTCTGTTGCAGGTGTTGCCTGGGTAATGTTTATTGTACCACCGCTAAAAGCAAGGGTGCTATTTGCTGAGAGTTTAACAGCCTTTAGATCGCCTGTTCCTTTTATCTGAAACTCGAGAACTGTAAAAAGGTGGTTGTATTTGAGATTTACCTCATTATCCACAGCATTGGTGTTGGCCGGCGAAGTAACAGTTACAGGAGTGGCCACCATAAAGTCAAGTGCGCCTATGTGTGCTGTACTGTTTGCCGATGATTGTG
>SABC01000123.1 GCA_009929175.1 Bacteroidia bacterium
TGAAACTTTACACACCCTTTTGCCTCACGAATCTCAAAAAATCCAGGTATAGCTAAAGAATCAGCAGCGTAAATGTATAATTAAATAATCAAATAGCCATGAAAAATCTACAAATTTTAAACCCCGGCACATAAATACTTTAAATATTCTTAAAAAACACTTACAATTCCGTACTTTTTACTTACATTTCCAAACCGACATCCCTCGGATAAATTAACAACCTGCATAATTACATCAAATTGTCAAAGCACTTTTTGGCATATTCACAGTATCTGGCAATGCAAAAAAGGGTGTCCAAATTGAACACCCTTTTTAAAACATCCAGCTTAAGACCTAAATAACGTTAGGTCTTTTGAAGTATTTTGCTTCGGTTTTGGGAAGTATCTCTCCGGAAAACTCAAGCCTGTTCCCACTGTTGGGTGTAACCATAACATCTGCATAGTTGCTCCCTTTACGCATCTGGATCTCTACCCGTCCGTTAATCATGGATCCCGACACTATCATTTTGAGGTTGACATTTCCCTTTTTATCGGTACTGACCTCATAGCTTTTAACTTCGAGCTTGTTGGTGTATTTATTGCCTGCAATTGAAGCTCCCTGCAGGTATAGGAATCCATCCTCCTCCATTGCCATGAAGTTAGCCTCGTCAACATTCGCAGCCACAGCTCCCGGTCCGTAACTGTCGGGAAGCATTGCAAAAAGCTTTGCATCAATTGCTGCTTTCGCTTTATCAAACTTAGCCTGCTCCATTGCTTGTCTTTCGGCCTTTTTGTTTTGACCAAACAAAGAGGTGGCAGAAACAGCGGCAATAATCAGTACTGTTAAAACTCTTTTTATCATAAATCTAAATATTAATGATTTAATTGAAAAAAGGCACATTCACAAGGCGTGAACGTGCCTTAATTTAAGACATAGGACTAGTTGATTGAAATCGTACTAACCCTAATTGACTGGGTCGCGTAATTGGTCCCCTCTTTTCCATTCAGGTGGAAAATATAGTTAACCCCCTTTGTAAGTGAATAGCCGGTTACCCTGTGTGCTGCCTTTGTTGATGCAGATGTAGATGCAAAATATTGTAACTGGTTACCGTTGGCATCGAACAACGCAAATATCATGGAAGACTCGGTACCAGACCATATGGCAATCCCTTTTCTGTTAAGTTTGATGGGATTATAGGTGGAGGCCTCTTTATAGTCGCAGGTAGCAACATCAACCCACTGGGTTACTCCGTTAACAATACGTTCAACTTTTAGAGTAAGCCTCCCATAAGGTGTTACACCGTCAGCTTTGTGGAACAGGTTCACAAAACGTACATAGGCAACAGTATCAGCCCAAGGGTGTCCTGTAACGTACTCTTCGGGGTCCTGAACCAACAATGGAGGTTGGTTCTCTTGGTAGATGAATGCACTCCATTTGCCTTTTTCGATTGTAAAATTGCTGGTATAGGCAAGAACATCCTTAGCTGCACCTTTGTAGGCATCAACTTTATTGCTTCCCACAGGAATCCTGTGGTATTTGGCCATACTGTTTGGAAGAATACTACCAAGGGCTGTACCTACCTGAGAATACAACTGGTCGTTGTACTTTAACATAGTAATATTATGGGTAGTAGATGTCACAATAGGCAGGTCGTAGACCAGTCTGATCTGGGCGAACTGATCCTGATCCAGGTCTGTGGCATTATATGTTATTACGTTTTTCTCGCAAGAGTAAAGTAAAAACAATGAAAGCACAGATATTATTGATAATAATTTTTTCATCTTTTCAATTGTTTTTTAATTAATTACTGTTACCTGGTATTGCAAACCATACAATTGATGTATGGTAGTTGTCGGCATCCCCGGGAATTGGCTCAATTTTCTTGAGAGAGGGAACGTTCCACATATACTCCGAATTGTACCTGGGACGTAACCTGTAGCAAGGTGCTCCCTGGTTGATTTGTCCGAACTTTTGCCTGCGGTTGATAACATCTGCAGGTGGAAGGTGAAACCCTTTGTAAATCCTGTTTTGATCACTGTTCAGCTTGTGATATACAACATCTGTTGTGTAGGAGACTCCCGACTCCGGAACACCGCTTGCACCCAAAACAAGGTCATAGTGGTATCTCCTGAGGTCGTTCCAGGTATCTAGCCCCCATGGATACATTGACACATACTTTTGCATCATTACATGCGAGAGGGAGAAATCGTTCAATGGGAGGTTATTCACAAACTTGCTGTTCATATACTCCTCTGCAAGCTGGTTGAACCTTGAGGCAGTGATCTTGTCTCCGATCACAGAGGTTTGTTTGCCGGCAGCATTCCGTACAACTGTACCTGGGGCAATCAAAGACCTTACCCAGTCCATATGGCCTCTTACACCATTCTTGAAGGCATCAAAAGCCTGCGCTTTTTGTCCCTTGCGGAACAGAGCCTCAGCTTTGATAAACTGTATCTCGGCATAAGTAGTCAGCGGCCATGGTGCATCGTCCCTGAAGAGCCATCTTCCGGTACCTGAGTTTGTAGCATTTGCAGAGGAAGTAAGACCCATTACAGATGTGTTTACACCGTAACCTTGTCTCGTTCCTACGAAGTTGAAGGTTCCAAGCTGTATGTCCGACTGGTTTGCAGGCATGGTATCCCTCGAACCAAACATCAGGATAGCACGGGGGTCCAGTGTGAATGTATCGGTGATTATCTGATTTTCCAGCAATCCTTCAATAGCACCCTCACTGTTATAGTTAGGGATTGTACCTGTCATCAATTGAACCATATAGTCCGACTGAGTGTAGGTAAATGCAATGTTGGAGCGAAGAACTCCAAAGAAATTGGAGTTGTTGGAAATACCGGTAGCATCAAAACGGAACGAAGCATCGTCGGCAGAGCTTGCAAATGAAAGATCGGCACAAGCAATTGCTGAGTCAAGGTATTTTGCATCCTTCATGGACATTGCAATATAGTTCCTTGCAAGCACAGCATATGCAAACTTGATCCATTTGTCCTTTTTACCTTGGTAAATCAGGTCATTTGTAGCGATTGTAGGGTAAACATTGGCATCCGTTTTCTCCAGCTCGGCAATTGCCTGGCGTGCCCATGAGCGTACCTGTGCAAATGCGTACTCCTGATTGTCATAACTATGGGAAAGCAATCCGGGTACGAATGCATCCTTTACGGGAAGATCACCATGGAATGATGCAAGCTGATGCCATGAGTAGGCTTTGATAGCAAGACCTATACCGGCCAGGGTAAACTCTTCCCTGTCTCTTCCATCATTGATGATGTGCTCTATGTTCATACCCTGGAGCCAGTAAACCATCCTCCAGGCCTCTCCGCCGGCGTCGCTGGCAGCGTAGTAACCGTGAAGGCCAAATACACTTGCGTAGCCGGTACCGCCAAAGTACTGCATCATCGGAGCCATAGCCCTCAGGTCATATCCTATACCTTCATAAGCGGCAATTGTGGGGGCTAGTCTGAGGATAGGCGCAACCCAGTCGGGTGCGTCCACGTTTTTATTCACATCCAGCCACTTGGAACAAGAGGTACCAAGGGTAAGAAGTATTGTCAGTGTTATTAATATTTTTCTCATTTCTCAGTCAATTAAAAGGTTAAGTTAACACCAAATGAAATACCACGCGGGGCAGCAATTGACATCATGTCAAAGCCAACTCCACCTGTACCACCTAATGATGCAGAGTTTGAGTTACCAACAACGTCAATACCGGAATAGTTTGTCAGTACAAACAAGTCGGTACCGGCAGCAAATACAGAGGCTGCAGTAACCACACCCTTGGATACTCTCTCAACCCATTTCCTGTCTACGGTATAGGTAAAGCGGAGCTCGGCAAGTCTAAGATATTTGATATCCTTCTCAATCCAGTCAGGGTCATATCCTGAGTAACCATATTGGATATC
>SABC01000124.1 GCA_009929175.1 Bacteroidia bacterium
ACGAGTACATGACAGCAGCATCCTCGGCAGCGTCATGGTTACCGCAAAAAAGGTAATTCTTTCTTCCTTATGTTGGCAATGCAGTTATGTTGGCATCATAGCATAACCCCTTAGTAATCAAACATGCATTATTGACCTTCATAACATAATGATTGCGTAAATTGCAGTCGTCGTCCTCTAATGGACGTAACTGCAATATGATAGAAACATTATTTCAAAACCAAATCAAAAATCAGGAGCATCTTGGTTCTCCATTATTAAACGAGCGGGAAGCATTCATCAACCTCAAAAAGGAGAAGGGACGTTGTTTGAGGTCTCTCCAGATGACTGCCGATTATCTGTTATTCTCTGTCAAGAATCTGAATCTGGACAAAAACATGCCAAGGATCGTCAAACTTAAAGAAATCATAGCTTGCCGGGATATCTGGAAAGACAAAAAGTTCTGGTTCTATGTAAGTACCATCGTGCAGTGGCTTGACAGTATGCATTGTCTGGATCCTGCCTACCATGATAAAAACATTATCTTCAACCGGTTCAGCACCGTCTGTTTTTACAAGATAAGGTATTTGACTTACCCATTATATGAAGAACGGCTGGCATATATCAACTATCTACAACGTGAAGGCATGTCTTTCAGCGGTTTGCATGAATACGCGCAGATGCAGTTACATATCGTGGATATGCTTGATCTGAATGGAACCGTCACCCGTGAAGAGATATCCGGAATCGTAACCACAAAACAAGGGGCCGCTAAAGAAGCAGGTGGGTCATTGTCTCCAAAATGGAGCAGCACGTTCCGCGCCGTGGCGACCGGATGGCTCAAATACGCGGGCATGCTGGATGAAAAGCGGAAAGACCTCCCGAGGGATGCCAATCTCGTGAAAAAGTATGTCCAGTGGGCAATTGAAGCCAAAGGACTTGCACATGCCACATTGGAAGGACGGGAACGTGAACTTTCATGCTTCCTGTCCTTCATTCAAAACGGCTTGTCGTTCAAAGAGATCAAGTTGGACACAATTGACAGCTATATCCGTTATCGGCATGGTTGTGGGTGTAATAGGCGATCAATAGCAACAATTGCCACGACACTGCGAGACTTCCTGGGATATGCGTACAATCAGGGATGGTGTAGTAATATTGCCGGGGGGATACGGCATCCGAAGGTGTTTTATCTTGAGACCCTGCCATATGCGCCATCATGGGATACCGTTCAGGAGCTGGTCGCACACTATGGGACATCAGATGCAAAAGGCAAAAGAAATACAGCGATAATAGCCATGATGGCAATATACGGGTTGCGTTCAAGCGAGGTCGTCAACCTGCGTTTAAAGGACATGGATTGGGATAAGAATCAAATATACCTCAAACGTGCGAAGAGGGGCGGACTT
Organism: Bacteroidia bacterium; assembly: GCA_009929175.1. Lineage (GTDB taxonomy): Bacteria > Bacteroidota > Bacteroidia > Bacteroidales > UBA932 > Bact-08. The sequence goes on from SABC01000124.1 coordinate 1,389, forward strand.
CAAGCATTCCCCCTGTTGCCTGAAACCGGCAACCTGATTGCCGATTATATAAGACACGGAAGGAAGAATACACTTGGCAGGGAAGAGCTGTTCCTTACATTGTTTGCTCCGTACAAGAAACTAACCGGGAGTTGCATATACTATATTGTTTCACAATCATATAGTAAAACAGAAACAGGTGTCAGGCATAAAGGAGGGCACTCGCTAAGGCATGCTTGTGCCAGTCATATCATCAACAACGGAGGGACACTCAAGGATGTCTCCGACCTGCTTGGGCACAGGCTGCTTGACACGACACGCACATACGCGAAAGTTGATCTGGTAAATCTTCGCAAAGTGGCAGACTTGAAATGGGAGGGCGTGCTATGAATGTCATCGAGGCCATCAACCATTATACCGATTACCGGATAAACCTCGGAGAAAAGGTCCGCACGTTAAAATATCTCCTGCTTGGATTTGGCAAGCATGCAGGCAGTCATCAGTCCCTTGAGCGGATATCGGAGGAAACATGCCTCTCGTACCTGTCTTTGAAAGGAACGCGGAACGGTATTGCCACAAGTTACTGGTTCTGCATATACTCGGCAATCAATGGATTATATCAATGGGCCATGTCACGCGGATATGCAGGGCATTGTCCACTGCCAAAACATAAACCACGTGAGCCGGAGGCCTTTAAGCCATACATATACACCATGGAGGAACTCAATAAAATTTTTGAGGCAGCATTGACATACAGGAAACGCTTTAACATAGAATATCCCATAGTGATACAAACGATGTTGAAAGTCACTTGCTTCCTCGGTCTTCGTCCAGGCGAGACTGTAAACCTTCATATTGATGACATTGACCAATCCAACAATCTTGTCATCATAAGGGAGACAAAGTTCTATAAAAGCCGCATGGTTCCCATCAGTGAGCCTGTAATGAAAATCATAAGGGACCACCTCTCCTGGCGTTCTGAAACGGTCAGGGATACAAAGGCTGCCGGGAATCATCTGTTCATGGACAAGAGGGGCCGGCATGTGAAGTTGACGGCATTACAACAAGCATTCCGGATCATATGCGACAAGGCCCACGTCCATCGTACTGATACGAGCCGTTGTGATGTAAGATTACAGGACCTGCGGCACACGTTTGCAACAAACAGGGTGGCACAATGGTATAATGAAGGCTTGGATGTCCAAGGGTTGCTTCCTGCCTTGTCAACTTATCTTGGACATTGTAACCTTGACAGCACGGCAGTATACATAACACTCACCGGCAACATGTTATATGAGGCCGGCAATAAGTTTAAATCCTACGTTGATATATGAAGAAGACAGATAAAGAATGGGTGGGATACTGGCTCAAGCGTTACCTTCAGGAGTATATGCCTGTTATCCGCAACTTGTCCCGCAATACTATAACAAGCTATAGGGATGCCCTCCATCAGTTACTCGTGTATATTGCAACCAAAGGATATTCAATTGATTCCCTCAGGGTAGAGGAAATAACCGGCACTTTGGTCTGTGACTTTCTATCGTATCTTGAATCCGCCAGATGCTGCTCGATACAAACAAGGAATCAAAGATTGGCAGCAATCCACAGCTTTGCAGAATATATTGCAATATCTGATCCCCAGTATGTCTACTGGTTCCATAAGTTGAAATCTATCCCCGCCAAGCGGAATATTCCAAGGGAAATCAACGGAAGACCTGTTCCCAGGATCATGTACCTCGAGAAAGATGAAATGAAGGCTTTGCTTGATGCACCGGATAGAAAAACAGCACAAGGCTCCCGTGACTATGCACTCCTGATGTTCCTGTATAATACGGGAGCCCGCGCCTCTGAGGTGGCAAGTATGACAATAGGCAATCTTGAAACAGGGTCTTCCGGACAAATGCCAAAGGTAACAATACTCGGAAAGGGGAATAAGACAAGAGTCTGCCCTCTTTGGGAAAGCACGGTCAAATTATTGCTTCCGCTTATTGATAGATCAAAAGATGAACATTTATTCCTGAACAGGTATAACGAGCCGATAACAAGGTTCGGAATATATGAAATGGTCTCAAGACATGCCGCAAAAGCATCATTGGTAATGCAGACAATAGCCGGCAAGAATGTGAGCCCTCACATAATCAGGCACTCGACGGCGTCCCATCTTCTGGAGGCGGGGGTAGATATCAATACAATACGCTCATGGTTGGGGCATGTTTCAGTCAATACGACAAATTTATATGCAGAAGTCAATATGCGGATGAAAGCCGAGGCCCTGAAAACATGTGAAATAGGGGGACTGAGAAAAGGCCGAACATGGAAAGGAGATAAATCGTTATTGACGTTCCTGAAATCAATATGAAGGTGTGGTTATGTTGGTATATGTGATGGTAAATTACTGAAATAAGGCAATCTATATCATGATGCCAACATAACTGCATTGCCAACATAAGGAAGA
>SABC01000031.1 GCA_009929175.1 Bacteroidia bacterium
AAATCCACAAGCAGACCTGAGAATCCCACAATACCAAACAGTACAAACTTCTCAAACATTATCCCAAATCAAAAAAGACCTAACCCGTTACTTTTGGCCAAAACCGGCTACCAACCAGGATTTTCCCTCTTTGACCAGCACCATCCTGTTATCTATCCCGTTGGGGAAATTGGGCAGAATCACCTTATACTTTAAAAGAACCGAATCCTTCGATGACCATTTTTCCAACGAGACAATCTGGGTTTTTATCCCTGAAGTTTGTTTTGCTATCATCTCTTTTACACCATCCTCCAGCGAATTGATACTCTTGAGGGAATTCAAAAGTTCCTCTCCCAGTTCGGGAGTGCAGAGTGTTGCCGCACTATCATATTCGGTTGCAAAATAGAAGCCCAAAAAACTCTCGGCCACAGCCCTTTGCTGTTTATCTGCAGAGTTGCAGGATATCAGCAACAACACCGATGCAGCTAAAAAAAATGCCTTGTATTTCATAAGTACAAATCTGTTTAGTTATCCAATTTAACCACTGTGATGCCCGAGCCGCCCATCTCCAGAACCTCATCCCGGAAGTTGGTCACGCCCCACATGGTTTTCAAATATTTACGTATTTCCTCCCTTAAAATACCATTTCCCTTGCCATGCAAAATCTTGATTTCGGAGACACCCACCATAATCGCATCATCCACAAAACGGGTAACCTGCTCCAAAGCCTGCTCCAATCTCTCTCCACGGATATCTATCGAGGGTTTGAAATCGAGCCTGCGTTTGGATATATCTTCGCTCTCCCTCACCGAAAAATGCTTCCGTCCACTGCCCGAAACCAATGAACTATACTCGTTCCCCGAAATCTTCTCCAGTTTGGAGGGGGTCATCCTTGTAATCACCGAACCCACAGCCACGCTAACCTGTTTTTGGTCTGCCTGAATCACCTCACCTATCAGGTCTCCTCCCTTGATCCTGACCTTATCGCCCTTCACAAGTATATCCTTAGACAGATCGGTTTTTTTAACCGGAGCCTGCACTGCCTGCGGCTCTTTTTCCCTCTGAGCCTTCCTTTGCTCCCTCTTCTCCTTTCTCCTAACCAACTGTTCCATCTTACGGGCAACCCTGTCATCAGTTTCCCCGTCACCCTTTGCAGCAATCTCCCCTTCGAAGGCAGAGAGCTCCTTCCTTATGATTTTTGTACGTTCTTTGTCGGCCTGAGCCTCACGGATTTCCTTGATAGCAGCTTCGATCTTCTTGTTTGCATCTGCCAACATGGAAGCAGCCTCCTCCTTAGCCTGCTCTATGATCCGCTTTTTCATCTGCTGGATCTCCGAAAGCTCCTTCTGATACTTATCAGTAATGCTCTCCAGGGTACGGTCGGTGCTCTTTATCTTTGCCAGCCGCTCTTCCAACGCCTTGCGGTTCCTTGCAATCTTGCGAAGATGCCTCTCCATGTCCACGAAATCGCTGCCTGCCTTGGCCTCGGCACTCTTTACAATGTATTCGGGGAGTCCCATCTTCTTTGCCAGTTCAAAGGCAAACGAGCTGCCCGGAGTGCCTGTCTCAAGTTTGAACAAAGGCATTATGTTTTGCACGTCAAACTGCATACCTCCGTTGATAACCCCCTTGCTGCCACTGGCATAGAATTTAAGATTACCATAATGGGTAGTGATGATCCCAAAGCACCCCTTTTTTTCGATCTCTTCCAGCAGGGCCTCGGCAATCGCCCCGCCGGCAGTAGGCTCTGTACCGGCTCCGAACTCATCTATCAGCACCAGACTGCCAGCACCTGCATTCACAACTATCTCCCTCATGTTTTTCAAGTGGGAGCTATAGGTGCTAAGGTCATTCTCCAAGGATTGCTCATCACCAATGTCTATAAAGATATTGTCGAAAAGGGTGAATTCCGAACTTTCCGAGGCTGGAACCAGGAAGCCGCATTGCAACATATATTGCAGCAAACCGACAGTCTTTAGGCAAACCGACTTGCCCCCTGCATTTGGCCCCGAAATCAATAAGATATGTTTGTCTTGGTTGAGGGAGAGACTTAACGGTACTATTTTCTTGCCCTCTTTGGCCAGAGCCCTCTCCAACAGTGGGTGGCGGGCATTTCGCAGGTTCAGCTCCCTATCCATGCTGATCACCGGCTTACCGGCACTAAGTGAGAGCGCAAACCTTGCCTTTGCCCAAATAAAATCGATCAAAGACAATAACCTGGCCGATAAAAGCAGATCCTCCCTGTAAGGCCGCAGGAAGTCCGAAAACTCTGCAAGGATACGCAGGATCTCCCTTTGCTCGGCAAACTGCAGCTCCTTGACCAGGTTGTTGAGCTCAACAATCTCCATCGGCTCTATATAGAGGGTCTTCCCGGTACCCGACTCATCCACCACAAAACCCGGAATCTTCTTCTTGTTGGAAGCTATCACCGGCAACAGCATCTTGCCATCCCTCACAGAGATGGTTGCATCCTGGTCAATTATCCCCTCTTGTTGCCCTTTGCGAAAGAGCGAGTTGATTCTCTTTGATATTGTACCCTCCTTCTCCCGGATTGCTCTCCGGATAGTGAAGAGTTCTTCGCTGGCGTTGTCCTTGATCTCACCAAAACGGTCCAGGATCATATCAATCCGGCGGGTCACTTCGGGAAAAAGCACTATAGGTGCAATCAGCTCCTTCATATGAGGATAAAACCCCTCTTTGGTATTCTTGAAAAAAGCTACTATCTGCCTGAGGGTCTCGAGTGAAACCCTTAACTTTTGGATGGATTGGATGTCCAAGTAATAGGAGCTGTGTTCCAGATGTATGAGAAAAGGGGAAGTGTCGACATAGCCCGAATCGGGAAAGCTGTTCTCAAGCATGGAGATAATCCTCATCTCATCGGTGAGCGAAAGCATTTTTTCTACCTCCCGGACATTGGTGCAAAAGCGGGCATCGGCAACCATGTTCCTGGCCGCCTCGGTAGAACAGAGGGTCTGCACCATTGTCCTGATCTTGTCAAATCCAAGCTTTTGTTCCAGTCTTTCGTTATCTGTCATATGCTTTTTTCTAGTTCGCAAAGATAAAAGTTTATACCTTAGCATGAAATTTAATCCATATTAATGAATCCACAGTACCTGCTACTGATTCCCCTTGCCTACATAATCGGCTCTTTTTCGGGTGCAATATCACTTGGCAAGCTCTTTTATGGAGTTGACGTCCGGGATTACGGAAGCAAAAACCCCGGTGCAAACAACGTTCAAAGGGTGCTTGGATGGCAGCCGGCCCTTTTTGTATTTGTGTTCGACATCCTCAAAGGGGTTGCCGCTGTATCATTGGTAAGGTTCACATCCTTGGAGCAAGGTACAAACCTGTATGTGATAGCCCAAATAGTATTGGGAACAGCTTCGGTTGCGGGTCATATCTTTCCACTCTTTTTCGGGTTCAAAGGCGGCAAGGGTGTTGCAACCCTGACCGGAGTATTGTGGGCTATACACCCGCCCGCTGTGCTCATTTGCTTCTCTGTATTCCTCGTAGCCTTTACAATAACCCGCTACGTATCATTTAGTGCAATAATAGGAATCACCCTTTTCCCCTTTTTTGTCAACCTGATCTTCGGGAAATTTGGGCAGGAGGGTGTCACCATCACCCTCAGGTTATTCAGCATAGCAGTTGCAATAATCATATGGCTCACACATCTGAGCAATATCAAAAGGATAATATCGGGAACCGAAGAAAAGTTCCGCTTAAAGAGGGCAGACACCTCACTCAGGAGGAAGATCCTTTAGATTTTTCAATAGCAAGCCTCAGCTCCGATATACTGCTCATTTTCTTGATTTGACCATTGGAAACAAAGGATATACTGCCTGTCTCTTCCGAAACCACAATCACATCTGCATCGGATTGCTCGGTAAGGCCTATTGCGGCCCTGTGCCTCATCCCGTAATGAGCAGGTATATTGGGGTTTTCGGAAATCGGAAGGGTGCATCTGGCAGCTACTATCCTGTGGGCGGAAATTATCATTGCACCATCATGCATAGGAGCATTCTTGAAAAATATATTCTCGATCAACCTCCTGCTGACCCGTGCATCCAACCTGTCTCCGGTTTCGGAAATATACTCCAATGACGATATCTTTGCCAGGACAATAAGTGCACCGGTCCCGTTTTCGGACATCCTGCGGCACGCCTGAGTAATTTCGTTAAGCTCTTCGTTGTCCAGGATCACCGCATCGGAGGTCATGAAAAAAGAGCGGAACTTGAAAAACCTGCTGGAGTCCATATACCTGGTGCCCAGCCGCAGGAAGAACCTGCGGATCTCCTGCTGGAACAGAATAATAAGTGCCAACACTCCGACACCCATCACCTGCCCCATGATCGCACTCAACAATTCCATTTGTAAAGCTTTGACCACAAGCCATATAAAATAAAAGACCAGGATTCCTGTAAAGATATTCATGGCAGCAGTACCCCTGATAAGCTTGTATGCCTGGTAAATCAAAACACCTACCAGGACAATATCTATGATATCAATTAGTTCTATTTTTATAAAATCAAACATATCAGCTTTGTGTAAACAAATTTAATCTTTTTATTCCACAAATGCGAGTGTGGCAACCGATATGTTGCAACAACCCGCATCAGCAAGAGCCTTTGCACACGCCTCCAGGGTAGCCCCGGTGGTAAGGACATCGTCTACAAGTAAGATTCTCTTGCCGGCAACCTTTGACAACATTCCGGCCGGTACGGAAAATGCACCGGCAATGGCAGTCCGCCTGTGCTCCTTGTCTTTTTTCGTTTGGGTAAACGTGTACTTTTTCCTTTTAATCACGGATGGTTCATGGGCAACTCCCATTGCAGAGGCTATCTCTGCCGATATAACTGCAGCCTGGTTGAATCCCCTCTGCCACTCTTTTAACCAATGGAGGGGGACCGGGACCACCAGGTCTATCTTATCTTCCCATCCACTCTCCTTGAGTTTTAATGCAAGTAGGGCTGCCATGTATGTTCCCAGCCTGCGGTCGCCTTCGTACTTGAACCTTCGCACCGGGGCTCTCCATTTGCTTTCGCTCCGGTAAAAGAGCAACGAAGCTGCCATATCAAGAGGCATCATCCCTTCCAGCAATTGCTCTGCCGGGTTGTTCCTCCAGCTCCAAAAATAAGAATAGGGAAGGTCCGAAAGACATCCCAGACAAATGTGCCTCTCACCCCTCACCAACAATCTCTCACACACCGGACACAAATCCGGGAATAATAAAAACCCTATGCCCATTTTAATTTAACAATGCCGCCTCCTTTGCTTTGTCGAATTGTATATCGTTCCTCAACATTATCTCGGCCCTTCCCCTTTGATAGTAGTAACGGTTGATAATTTCCTCTTCTAAAAGGGATTTGATTTCTTCCCTGTTTTCATTCAATACCTCTGATTTACTTTTGTCCAGTAAAGCGCCGAGTTCTTCCATCTCCTTTTTTGTCCCTGAATATACCGACTCTCTTTTTGCTAGTGCCAACACTTTGTCAAACTCAACCTTTGTAGCAGAACGATGGTCAAACTCCTTCCCCGAAGCCCACTCTACAAAAGCATCGTACTCTTGCATGGAGAGGGAAAACTCCGAAGGCAACGCAATTTTTTCCTTATCCTTTGAATAGATTATAGAATATTCATGCAGCAGTTCGGCATAAATCAATGCAATGGCCGGACGGCTGTACTCTTTTGGCGCCACCACAACATCGGGGACAATCCCCCCACCATCATAAACAGTCCTTCCCAGGTTGAGTGTCTTGTAAGGGGTTATCAGGGAGTCGGGAATGTAGCCTACACTACCATCCTCGTTGCGACGTGAATAATCGATAGCCTGCACACACCTGCCACTAGGTATGTAATACTTTGCCGTTGTTATCTTTATACGGTTATTGTAACCAACATCACGAATTGACTGAACCAAGCCTTTTCCAAAAGTGCGGGTTCCCACAATGGTTGCCCTGTCCAGGTCCTGCAAAGCACCTGCTACAATTTCCGAAGATGAGGCCGAGGAAGAGTTTACCATCACCACCAGTGGTACCCGGGCATCTACAGGTTCCTGGGTTGTGTAATAGTCTATGTCTGCCTGCTTGAATTTCCCTTTTGATGATACTACCATTGTGTTTTTCGGAACAAAAAGCGATACTATCTCTACCGCCTCGTCCAGCAGACCACCTCCGTTGCCCCTCAGGTCCAGCACAACCTTTTTGAGAGCAGGATCTTTCTTAAGTTCCAGCAGTGCTCTGCGAACATCCTTTGCCCCACCCAATGTAAAGCCGGTAATCCTGATGTATCCTATGCTGTCCGAAACCATTCCGTGGAAAACAACATCGGGGATATGTATCTTTTCCCTGGTAATCTTTATCTCAAGTGTATCACCGCTCCTTAGTTTCTTGATTTCAAAAACCACATCGGTACCGGCATTGCCCCTCATCCTGGCACTGCACTCATCCAGAGGTAAAGTGGTTACAACATCGCCATTGATCCTGAGGATTTCGTCTCCGTCCACCAATCCTGCTTTTGCTGCTGCAGAATTTTCGTATACCTCGGCAATCAGTACATTGTTCCCTTTTTTACGGATAATTGCCCCGATACCTCCGTAGCTGCCGGTGGTGAGCATCTCAAGGCTCTCACGGTCATCGTCGGGTATAAGAACTGTATAGGGGTCCAGCGACCCCAGCATAGAGATGGTGCTCTCTTTTATAAGGCTGTCAATGTGTACCGAATCAACATACAAAAGTGCAATTTCCCTTAATACATTCATCTGTACTTCGAGGTTTTTGCCAATCCTGAAGCTTTGTGATTGCGCACCCGCCACAGCAGAGGCCAACAACATGCATATGGTTGCCCCTACAGTAATAAATCTCTTAAATATCATATCGTTCTTATTAATAAATACAAAAATAAAGTTTTAGTATCTTTGATGCAATTTTGATTCACATGGAAATTGTATTTGCAACATCAAACCAACATAAATTACAGGAAGCAAGCGATATACTAGAACCTTTCGCAACCTTGGTAATCCCTGCCCAACTGGGTATCCACGAAGAGATTCCCGAAGAGGGTGAGACCTTGGAACAAAATGCACTTTACAAAGCCAACTATATCTATGGCAAAACAGGTAAAAACTGCTTTGCCGACGATACAGGGCTGGAGGCAGAGGCCTTGGGTGGTGCTCCCGGTGTATACTCTGCCCGTTACGCTGGGGCTGAGTGCAATGCTGCCGCAAATATGCATAAACTTCTCAACGAACTAAAAGGACATGCAAACCAAAAAGCCCGCTTCCGGACAGTTGTTGCTTTGGTACTGGATGGCAAGAGCTATTTTTTCGAAGGGGTCCTCAATGGCTCAATCACACAAAATGCCAAAGGTTCCAACGGATTTGGCTACGATCCCGTCTTCGTACCACAAGGCTATACCAAAACCCTTGCCGAACTCTCTGCCCGGGAAAAAAATTTAATCTCCCACCGGGGATTTGCCATGAGAAAACTTGCCGGCTTCCTAAAAGACAAGCTGTAAAATGGCCGATGCTCACTTCAAAATGGTTGTACTTCACTCTTTCCGGCACAAAGAGTCCGGAGTCATTGTCAAAGGGTACAGCGATGTCGGGGGCATGGGTGCATTTTACCTCAAAAGTGGAGCCGGGTCCAGGAAACACAACCTCTCCATCCTGCACCCCTTGGCTGTGATCCAGGTTATGCCGTCCACTCACAGGTTTGGAGAAATGGTCGGGATCAAGGAGTTCGAATCTCTGCTCAAACTCTCGTCCATAAGGGGAAACGTGTCAAAAATGGCCATTGCCCTCTTCTTGTCCGAAATAATCACAAAAACAATACGGGAAATTGAACCAAACCCGGGCATGTTCGGTTTTGTGGAACAATCCATACAGGAACTCGAAGGGTGCACCGAGGGAGTTGCCAACTTCCACCTGCTTTTCCTGGTAAAGTACATTGGAATGCTGGGTTATCTCCCCGAGATTCCGGAAGAGACCAAAGGCATGCTTTTTGATATCAATTCTGCCGGATATACTGCAGGGAACACTGGAAACCGCTTTGGGAAAGAGGAGAGCCGGTTGCTTTGGTCTCTTTACCGCATACCTCCTGCCAACCTTGGCTCACTCAGGATTTCTGGAGAACAGCGCACAAAATTCCTTGCAGAGGTTTTGCGCTATCTAAGTTACCACACAGGGCACGACATCCATATTGACTCTTTAGGTGTCCTGCACGAAGTATTTTCAAAATAAATGAAAAATGTCTGTTACATCAAAAATATTCCGGCTCCTGTCTTCTAACATTCTGGAGACACTTGATCAAAACCGCAAGGATCCGGAACGGTTCCAGAATAACTGGTTCGGGAACATTACCTCTCACGGCGAAAAGAGTTCCTTTGGCAAAGAGCACGGAATACATGCCGGGATGAGCTACGAAAGTTACGCCGGCAGGGTTCCTCTGCGAAGCTATGATATGTTCGAGTCCTACATTGAGCGGGTGAGGAGAGGCGAACAGGATGTCCTGTGGGACACTCCTGTTGCCTGGTTTGCAAAATCATCAGGTACAAGCTCAGCAAAAAGCAAGTTTATTCCGGTGACCTCCGAATCCCTCAACACCTGTCATTATGCCGGAATGCGTAAAATGTTGGCAACCTACATAAGGAACACTCCGTCCTCCGGGATATTTGACGGAGACGCCCTCACTTTGGGTGGCAGTGTAACCCCTGACGAGCTGGGCTCCGGTACTACAAAATATGGAGACCTGTCTGCAATATTGCTCTCAAACTCACCTTTTTGGGTAGAGCTGAGAAGGGTCCCCGACAAAAAAACAGCCCTGATTGCCGATTTCGAAGAGAAAGTGGTACATATTTGCAGGAATGCCCACAAATACAACGTTACAAATTTCTCGGGAGTTCCTTCGTGGAACCTGGTTTTGATGAAACGGATACTGGAATTTACCGGCAAAACCGACCTGCACGAGGTTTGGCCCAACCTGGAACTTTTTATGCACGGGGGAATCAACTTTGAGCCATACCGGAGGGAATACCGGAACATTATCAGTGGCAATATGAACTACATGGAAAACTACAATGCCTCCGAAGGTTATTTTGCTTTCCAGGACGAACCCGGTGACAACTCCATGCTGCTTCTCACAGACAATGGAATATTTTATGAATTCATCCCTTTGGATAAGCTGGAAAAAGCCATAAACGGCAGTTTTACCTCATTTAAAACCATCGGGACTATAAGAACAGGAATCAACTACGCTCTTGTAATCACCACAAACGGAGGCCTTTGGAGATACCTCATTGGTGACAGCATAATGTTTACTTCCTTAAAACCCCATAAGTTCATCATTACAGGTCGTACACAACTTTACATAAATGCATTTGGAGAGGAGCTCATGATCCATAATGCCGAAAAGGCCCTCAGCGAGGCCTGCAGAATACATGACGCTTCTGTAAGTAATTATACCGTTGCTCCGGTTTTCATGGCCGATGGGAACAAAGGGTACCACCAGTGGCTCATAGAGTTTTCGGCAGAGCCATACAACCTCGCTGAATTTACCGAAACCCTGGACAACGAATTGCGCAAAGCCAATTCCGATTACGATGCAAAAAGGCACAACAACACAACTATGCAGATGCTGCAGATTGTTCCGGTCAAAAAGGGAGTCTTTTACAAGTGGATGCTGTCAAGGGGGAAGCTTGGAGGGCAAAACAAGGTCCCACGATTAAGCAACACCCGCACATATGTTACCGAGCTTCTGGAAATTAACAACCAAGAAAATGAATAGTATTCCCAAGTCAATCCGGGAAAAACTCCTTGATTTGGAAGGTAAAATATTCTCTCCCATGACCGGTGGAGATTTTGACAACATTGCTTTGGAGATTTTTAAAATCCAGGCCCTTTATTGCAAACCTTACTCCCGTTACCTGGAGCTGCTGGAGATTGACCCTGACAAAATAAATTCTCCCGGTCAAATCCCGTTCCTGCCTGTCTCCATATTCAAAAGCCACGACATAAGATGCTTCGAAGGCTCTCCGGAGGCCATATTCACGAGCAGTGCCACTACAGGAATGACTCCCTCCATCCATCCGGTAAAAAGTCTGGGTCTCTACAAAAAGAGCTTTACCGAAACTTTCCGTCTGTTTTTTGGAGAACCGTCAAACTACAACATACTTGCCCTTTTACCCTCCTATCTGGAAAGGGAGGGCTCCTCCCTTGTCTATATGATGGAGAGCCTCATTGACCAATCATCCAAAAACGAGTCCGGGTTTTATCTCTACAATTTTGACCATCTTTACAACAAACTAAGGCAATTACGTGATACCGGCCAAAAGTGCATTTTACTCGGAGTAACTTTTGCCTTGCTCGATTTTGCCGAAAAGCACAGCCTCGAATACCCCGGACTCACTGTGATTGAGACAGGGGGAATGAAGGGTCGCAAAAAAGAGGTATCGCGCAGTGAGGTACACAGCATATTAAAAAAGGCATTTGGAGTCGGGCGTATTGGGTCCGAATACGGCATGGCCGAACTTATGTCCCAGGCTTGGTCTTTTGGAGAAGGGCTGTTCCATCCCTCTCCCAGGATGAGGGTAGTGATCAGGGACCTCAATGATCCTTTCCGGTACCGCAAACCTGGCAGGAGCGGAGGAGTCAACATCATTGACCTTGCCAACCTATATTCATGTTCTTTTATCGAAACCGAAGACATGGGAATAAAAGAGGCCGGCGAATCCTTCAGGATTACCGGCCGCATAAACAATTCCGAAATAAGAGGCTGTAACCTTTTGCTGGAAGGTTAAAGAGAGTTGATCAGCTCCTCCACCTTTTTGTCGAGTGCATCCCCCTCCTCATTCAATCCTAAGCTCTTGTAAATATCTGCAACATAGAACAAGTATGACAAGTTACTTTCTATATCGCTTTTGGAAAGATACATCCCGCGGTATGGCATTGCAAACATATCTATCGATTTAAGCGTTTCATCTATAAAACGATTACCCAGATCGAGCGCTTTTTCCTTTTCACCGGCACGCAAATATAACTCTATGCTCTCCATCACTGCAAACTCGTTAAGGGAAGCAAGCAGTGAGGCATTCAATGGAAATTGTGAAGGAATCATAACCTCCTGCATCCTGTCCAGCACCTCAACCGCCTTTTTACTGTCACCCTCCAAAACGAGAGCCTTGGCAGTCTGGGTATGGATATTCCTTACCGAAATCACAGCACTAAAGGTCAACAGATTTTGATAATCTATATTCACCGAAGGGTCATTCATATTGCCCCAGCGGTACACATTCATAATCTTGTCATACATCTTTTGGCCATTAACCCTGCCCGGATTACCTATGGAGGTGTTGCTCTTGATTGGTACGAACTTGTAAGCAAATCCGCAAAATTCCAGGTAATCCCTGATCCCAATTCCAAGGTCTCCCCCCATCGCCACAAAATAGATAGGACGGTCCCATTTGTAATTGGCTATAAGGTCCAGGATCATCATCTCTGCTTTGGTGAGTATGTTTTTATTTGAAGGAATGCTGAGTTTGATAGTGTCGAGTATAAGTGATGAGTCCGAAGCGGGAACTATCCCCGACTCAAGTACTTTTTGTTTGTCAACAGGTACAAGCAACTCCCTGGCTGTTATAACGCTCACCTTTTCGCCGGTACCGTAACGTACCCTCTTTGCCTCTGGCAACGAAATCAGGTCAATCACAGCTTTGAGGGGCACTGGCCTGTTGAACCTTTCGGTTATCTCTATCAGGTCGTTGGTCCCGTAAATATACTCCTCGCGGGGAATGGAGAAATCCAGCGGTTCCGATTCGTAAACCTTGTATTGCATTTGGTCGATATACCAGTCGGTCCCAAGCAGGGAGGTGTTCACTATCCGCACATCGGTGCGCACCCCCTCTACCTCCTGCAGGTACCAGAGAGGGAAAGTGTCGTTGTCGCCATGTGTGACCAAAATAGCATCGGGTTCACAACTGTTTAGGTAGTTATGGGCAATATCCCTTGCAGTGTAACGGTTGCTCCTGTCGTGGTCGTCCCAGTTCTCGGAAGCCATCTGTACAGGAACTATAAGTGCAGCTATTGTGACCACGATTGCAGAGTGTTTCTCGTTTATATACTTTTTAAGGAAGTCGTGTATGGCCATTACTGCCAAACCGATCCAGATTGTAAACACATAAAACGACCCGGCATATGCATAATCCCTCTCCCTAGGCTGGAAAGGAGGCTGGTTAAGGTAGATTACTATAGCAACTCCGGTGAGAAGGAAAAGCAGCATTGTCACCCACCAGTTTTTCTTATCTTGTTTGAGCTGGTACAACAATCCAATGATTCCCAACAGCAGGGGCAACAAGTAGTAGTGGTTTTTTGCCTTGTTGTTCACAAGGTAGTCGGGACCGCCTCTCTGGTCTCCAAGTCGGACGCGGTCAACAAAGCCGATTCCTGTTTCCCAGTTGCCTTTGAACTGGTCCCCGGGTGTGGTTGAGTGAAGGTCGTTTTGACGCCCAGCAAAATTCCACATAAAATACCGAATATACATCCAGTTAAGTTGGTAATCAAAGAAGTATGACAAATTATCCTTAAAGGTCGGCAATTTGTGCTCGCCACCGACAACGGAGCGACCCCTGTCCCGTGTGTATTGTTTGTAAAACCTGATATGGTCTCCCGAAGGGCTCCACATACGGGGGAAGAGCATTTTTGTACCGGAATCGAATTTTTGGGTCACCGGCCCGTTCACTTTTTTGTACCTGTCGCCCACTTTTGCCCAGTAACTTGTAGTTTCCAATTCGTATGTAGAGGCATATGTCTCTCCATAAATTAGAGGGTTGCTCCCATATTGCTCTCGGCCAAGGTACCTGACCAGCGAAAAGGGGTTGTCGGGCTGGTTTTCGTTTGTAGGGGTGTTTGCACTGGACCTTATGATAATCACAGCAAAGGCAGAGTAACCAATCACTATCATCGTAAAGGCAAGGGTAACGGTGTTTAAAAGCACTTTCCCTTTCCTGAAACTCCACCAGGCAATGAAAAACGAAGCAGCCAACACCAGGGAAACAAAAACTGCTGCCCCACTATTGAACGGCAAACCCAGCACATTCACAAACAACAGGTCAAACAATGCTGCAATCTTTGGAAGGTAAGGAATGATCCCGTAAAGTATAAACGCTAGTATTACTGCCGAAAGCAATAAAACAAGCAGGCTTCTTTTGGTCGTTACTTCATATTTTTTGTAGTAATAGATAAACACCATTGCAGGTATTGTCAAAAGGTTGAGCAGGTGAACCCCCACCGACAATCCCATCAGGAATGCAATCAGGATTATCCATCTGTTGGAATAGGGCTGGTCTGCTTGCTCCTCCCATTTTAGCATTGCCCAAAAGACAGCTGCAGTAAAGAGCGAAGACATGGCATATACCTCTGCCTCAACCGCCGAAAACCAAAAGGTGTCGGAGAATGTATAGGCAAGTGCTCCCACCGCTCCGGCTCCCCATATTGCAATTGCAGAGGCGAGGGTGAGTTTTTCCCCTTTTTTTTCCAGAATCCTGCGTCCCAAGTGAGTGATTGTCCAAAACAAGAACATGATGGTCAAAGCCGACGATAGCGCACTCATCGCATTCACCATCATTGCAGCCTTATCGGGCCCTGCAAACATGGTAAAGAAACGGGCTATCAGTTGAAATACCGGGTTTCCCGGAGGGTGGCCAATCTCCAATTTATATGAAGATGCAATGAACTCCCCGCAATCCCAAAAGCTTGTAGTAGGCTCGATTGTAGAGAGATACACAAAAGAGGCAACAATGAGGAGCATTGCTCCCAACAGGTTGTCAATCTGCTTAAATTTTTTAAAATCCATAATATCCTGTTTCCTGCAATTTAGAGAATAATTGACAAAGATACTATTTTGAATTTTTCTGCCTAAATTTGCATTAAATAAATAGAATATGGGAGAAAACGACTGGAAGAGCCGGCTTGGAGTGGTATTCTCTACCAATCCCCAGTTTGATTTTAATTCAAGTGAAGATGGGCCGGAGGAGGAGACCCTGCCAAATGAAAAGCAAAAACTTATTGTTGCCCTGGACAAACGTAACAGGGGAGGAAAACAAGTGACATTGGTAACGGGGTTCAAGGGATCTTACGAGGATCTGGAAATACTTGCCAAAACCCTTAAAGCCAAATGTGGGACTGGCGGGAGTGCAAAAGATGGACAAATCATTATCCAGGGAGATATGAGGGACAAGGTGCTCACGTTCTTGCTCTCGGTGGGATACAAAGCAAAGAGAGGAAACTGATGCCCTGCAAAGACACAATAACAATCACCGACTCCCTCCGCAGTTGGTTTTTCCTGGTAGAAAAGCCCGAGGCAAACATATCCGACAAAACGGTGCAACCTGCTGACTCACTTTGGGGAGCAGGTACATTGTCATTGCCTATACCTGCATATGGCACCAACAGTACCGGCAACAATGACACAAATTACTACACATCGGGTGTGATCATATTTTTTTTATTGTTGTTGTTCTTGTTCTTCCGTGAGGTCAAAAACACCATCCCTCTTGTTATCAAAGGATTCTTTGACCTTAAGGTACAGCTCGGCATAGAGGAAAGGTTATCATCTGCAAACCAAAGAAATATTACGGCTTTGATCTCCATTTTAATGATTTCCCTGATTTACGCATCTGTTTTCGGAGATGCCTTTTACCTGAACACTGGTCTTGGAGAGCATATTCTGATGCTCCTGACTGTTATATCGACCATGGTGTTCTGGATCCTAAAATCCATTATTAACAAATTTGCCGGCTGGATAACAAAATCACGGCAAGCATTCGTTCATGTTGGAAAGATAGGATACAACCATTTCATTATTGCTGCCATTTTAACAACACCACTCTTTTTAATACCTTACATATACTCCGGGATAGACCTTAATATTTTGTTCAAATATTTGATAACATGCTATATAGTCATATTTATTATTTATCTCCTGAGGGTACGTCAAATAATTATATCATATCATTTTTCTCATTTTTTTTATATTTTGTATCTTTGCAGCGCCGAAATTTTGCCGCCAGCGCTATTGATCAACTTTATACTCTCATATAACTAATATGAAAATCAGAAAGATACTTATTCCGCAACCGACTCCTTTGAATGGCTCTCCATATACCGAAATCATAACAAAGTATAAGGCCGAGATAGATTTCATCCCCTTCTTCCGGGTAGAACCTGTACAATCTAAAGAATTTCGTACTCAAAAGATTAATATCCCCGATTTCACTGCTGTGGTTTTTACATCAAGAACTGCAATAGATGCTTTTTTCAACCTCTGCGAAGAACTTCGAATCACAGTTCCCGAAACCATGAAGTATTTTTGCATATCGGAGGCAATCGCGCTGTACCTTCAAAAACACATAGTGTACCGCAAACGTAAGATATTCTTTGGCAACGGTACTCCTGCATCAATAATTGAAGCAATAGGCCCAAAACACAAAAATGAAAATTTCCTGCTGACTGTTGCCGACAACAACAAGTCCGATGTAAACAAGGTATTCTCAAAGTCGAAGCTCAAGCACTCCAGTGCCATTCTTGTAAGAACGGTGTTCAGTGACCTGACCAACATGGATATCGAAAAATACGACATAATCGTTTTCTACAGCCCTTCCGACGTAAAATCACTTCAGGAGAATTTCCCTGCATTTGTTCCCGAAGGGAAAGAGTTGGCTACATTCGGACCTGCTACACTCAAAGCCCTCAAAGCTGCAAAGTTAAACGCATCCATAATAGCTCCCACACCCGAAGCACCATCCATTGCAAAAGCACTCTCCAATTACTTTGAACAAAAATAGACTCACTTTTGGCAAGGATATAAAATTATGTTCTTTAAAGAGGATATCAGAAGTTTTCGGAAACGGAAAAAACCACTTCTCATACCCTCTTAAGGTTTTTTATATGCCAAACGGGGGAGCTCCATCCAAAGTATTGATCTCTGTTCCAAAAAGAGCCTTCAAAAGGGCTGTGGAGCGCAACATGATCAAACGAAAAATCAGGGAATCATTGCGTTTAAAGGGATTTGGCAATCCAGGCAGACTGGGTTACGATATGTGTGTGGTTTATATCGGGAAAGAGTTACCTTTATACGACAAATTAGACCAAAAGTTGAAAGATGCTCTGGACAAAATTGAAAAAAATCTTGAAAAAGATACTGATACTCCCCTTCCTGCTGCTGATTAAGTGCTACCAGTACTGTATCTCCCCGCTCAAACCTCCAAGTTGCCGCTACACTCCCACCTGTTCTTCCTATGCAGCCGAAGCACTCAAGAAACATGGACCGTTCAAAGGACTTTGGCTGGCCATAAAGAGGATTTTAAGCTGTAACCCCTGGGGAGGAAGCGGTTATGATCCTGTTCCCTGAGTAAAGCCAAACCGTTCCAACACCTTTTCCCGTCCCGCCTCTCCTTTAGTCAAGGCTTCGATTTCGGACCTTGAAACCTCCTTGAGGTCCAACAATACCAAGCCGTCCACACAATAGTTAAAATCAGGATCTACATTGTAAGTCACTATCTTACAATTGATTTTAAGGTATTTTTTGACCAGTGTCGGCAACCTGTACTCATTATTGCTCATCCTCAGCAGGAACCGGTCGAATTTTTCTATGGTATCTGTCTTGCCTGCAAGCAAGTCGTCGGGATTGGAGCGGAGGTAATCGGGGAAAAACGGGTTGCGAGGGGTTGCATATTTTTCCAAGTCTCCGGCAGAGTGCATTTTCCTGAGGTAGTATACCATGAGGCTACGGTAGAATTTTGGGTACCAGGAGCTGATACTCACCGGCCCAAGCAGGTACCTTACATTTTTATTTCGGACAACCGCGTAGATAAGGCCTTTTATTAGCAACACCAAAGGCAACGCCTCTTTTTGGTATTCGAGGACCACAAAAGATCGCCCGAGCTCCAATGACTGGCTTAGTATTTCGGTAAAAGGTCCTTCGTAGCTAAAGAGTGTCTGGGTATAGAACCCCTTGACTCCTTTGTGCTTGATGATATCATGGCCAAGTCCAAGACGGTAGGCCCCAACCAGACGGCTTTTTTGTTTATCCCACAATATAAGGTGCTGGTAGTACTCATCGTAAGAATCCAGATCCAGCGGCCTCCCGGTTCCCTCTCCAACAGCCCTGAATGCCTCTTCCCTGCGGCGCCCCAGTTCGTGCATTATCATTGGAATTGAGGCTGCATCTGTGAGGTAACAGCTATAACTGCCGGTTGTAAAAAGATGTTTATCTACATTGAGTTGATTGATCTCCTTTTGCATTGCCCTGCGGTTCCGCGGAAGTGCAATGGGCTGCAAATCGGGTCTTTGAAGGATTTTCCTCTCTACCGGGATATTAGCTTCCAGCGAATAGGTCCTGGCTCTTAGCGTCTTGGCAAGGGCTTCGGCATTTGGATGCTCTGCAACCTCAGCCTGAGAAACCGCCCTTCCAATGCAGACCCGGATTGTTTTGCCTCTTTTGTTGAAGAGCTCACATGGCAACCTCATTGTCCGCAACATCGGGTGTATTTTACCTATCCAATGGAAAAAGTTTGAGTTGGACCCATGGAAGTAAACCGGGATTACCGGAACCTCTGCATTTTTTATCAATTTAATTACAGGAACTTGCCATGCTTTGTCCTTGACAAAAGGGGTACCGTAGTGCGTAGAAACCTCACCTGCAGGGAAAAGTGCCAGAGAATTACCATTTTCCAGCCGTTCTGCGGCCATCCTCAAACCCGAGAAACTTTTGGCCAAACCGGGATGGTTGCTGAATGGATTTACCGGTAGCATGAATTCCGACAAATTCGGGATATTGGAAAGGAAAAAATTGGCTAGGAATTTGATGTCGGGCCTCACAGATCCGATTATATGCAATAATATGATTCCGTCTATGGCTCCGTAGGGGTGGTTGGAAGTCACAACAAAGGACCCCTCCTGTGGAATGTATTCCAGCTCCTTCTCGTTGATTTCAAACGTTATATTGAGCTCTTTGAGGAGTGCGGTTGTAAACTCCCGACCTTGATAGGATGATACTTTTGAGTATAGTTTGTTGACCTTGTTAAGACCCGAAAGGTGAATTATTGCAGAAGAGGCAATATCTCCCGTTAATCCCTTTAATTTAAAGGCTTTTTTAATATCTGACCTGGTTACAAGTTTCGTCTTCATATACACTTGCAAATATAAGATAATTGCTAATTTTACAAAACAAATGAGCAACTACTGCCAACTCTATGACCCAAAACAAATTGATTGATAACATAAAAGAGAACATCAAACTTCTTCCCCCCCTTCCTGGTGTATACCGTTTTTACAACAAGGAGGGGACAATAATTTACATTGGGAAGGCCAAAAACTTACGAAACAGGGTCTCCCAATACTTCCAGTCCAGGGAAAACCTGAGTGTAAAGACCAGGGTGATGGTTGATAAGATTTGCAGCATGCAACACACGGTAGTAGAGAGCGAAGAGGATGCACTACTACTTGAAAACAACCTCATTAAAGAGTATCAGCCCCGCTACAATATAATGCTCAAGGATGGCAAGACCTACCCTTGGATATGTGTCAAGAATGAGCCGTTTCCAAGGGTTTTTATAACACGCAGGGTTGTGAAGGATGGTTCCCGCTATTTTGGACCCTACAGCTCAGCCTTGCAGGCTCATAGTCTTGTAGAGCTGGTATCCTCACTCTATTTTTTGAGAGATTGCAAATTATCCCTTACAAAAGAGTCAATCAATGCAAAGAAATTCAAACCTTGTCTCAAATACCATATTGGAAAATGCAAAGCTCCTTGTGTCGGACTGATTG
>SABC01000125.1 GCA_009929175.1 Bacteroidia bacterium
CTTTGGTTTGTTTTGAGCCCAAGGGTCTATCTGCTGTTTGGGTCGCTTACGTTGTACGTGGTACCGATAGTTCACCATCAAGGTAAAGGATGCAGGCAATGAGACGAGGATCCGCATCCTGAAGAAGATCCTGAAACTGTTTGGGGATGTACCCGACTGCAGGGTCCAGGGACGGACTGTCTACCCGCTTGGCGAGGTCATCCTCATGCTGTTTCTCGCCACGCTGGCCGGGGCTGAGAGCTGCCTGTCCACACAGGATTTCTGGATGAGCAACGCCAAGCTCTACAGGTGCCTGTTCGGCAAGGAGGCCATCCCCAGCCACGATACATTCAGGAGAGTCCTCTCCATCATCAGGGCCGAGGAGCTCAATGCATTGCTGGTAAGCGTATTGCACAATTCGGATACGGCAATCAGGAAGGCGCTGAAACTACCGACCCCTCCCAAAAGGATAGTGTCGGTGGATGGCAAGCAACTCAGGGGCACAGGGTGCAAGGCAGACACAGAGCAAGAGATCAAGGACCTGCAGATCCTCAATGTATATGAGCAGGATACGGAAACCTGTCTCTTCTCCGAGGCGATAGAATCCAAGACAAATGAAATCCCTCATGCCCAGAAGATTCTCGCAAGGATGAACCTCAAGGACACTGTGGTCACCTTCGATGCCATGCATATGCAAACCAAGACCATCGGCATCATTGCCGAGTCAAGAGGTGACTACATAGGGGGCCTGAAGGGCAACCAGGGCAAAGCCGCTGAATTTGCCAGGACACTGTTTACGGAAGAGAACAAGCAGAAGCTCAAGGGTATTGATGGTTGCTACCACATGACGAGTGAGATCAGCCACAACCAGCTCGAGCAGAGATCCTTTTATCTTTACCCACTGACCGCAAGCGAGAAGAAAGGGCTGTTTTCGGAGTGGAAGAAGGTTTTCTCTGTGGTGTGCATGGTCAAGACGATGATCCACAACGTTACCGGGAAAGAGGTGAACGAGGCCCGTTACTATCTCACCAGCCTGAAGGACATCTCAGATGCAGCTCATTGCATACGTTCCCATTGGATGATTGAAAACAGCCTGCACTGGAGCCTTGATACGACCTTTCGCGAGGATGACATGGCCCTGAGTGACAGGAATGCAGCCCTCAACCAGAGCATATTGAACAAGGCATGTCTCTCACTGTACAAGAAGATGAGCGACCTCATAGGGGGAACACAGAAGATCAGCACGAAAAGGCTGAGGAAAATCTTCGGCTGGAACTTCAACGATGCCATGTCCCAAGCGCTGACGCTGATGGACCCAGCCACCTTCGCGAAATCTGTGGAGATTATTCCGAGAAAGACTACATAACCGAAAGTGACCCAAGGCCATAGACGGATGGGGATCCACCAGGACAGTGGATCTCTTGGTATGTCCTGGGTTATCCTTTATGCACCCGTAAATCTCCAAAAAACCTCAAGAATTGGTTGTCTACAAGCCTCTGATGGTCTCGTCAGCCTCAAAGCGTATGTTGGGAATGTATGAGATGGGTTTAGTGCGTAGGTCCTAGGAAAGAGGAAAGAAGAGGAAAAATAGCTGGCAATAGGGATTCTGATGGAGTATAATTCGCTATTAGTACAGCTTGGTGATGCTTATTATAGATTCTACTTAAGGTAGGTAATTTAATGGCTACACACATTGAGGCTCGTGACTTGTACCCAGGCGATGAGCGAAAACTTTGGGAAGAAAATCAGATGCTTCAGGAAGACTTGAAGCAAACTCTTATTTCATTGGTTTCAAATGAAGAAGAGAAAGAATATGTTCAAGCAATTAATGCAGATGGATTCTATCCTTTTTATACTCATCAAAAAGTGAAAATACTTTTCATTGGAAAAGAGGCCTTAGGCCTTCAAGGTAATGATTACATCGAATCGATATTCCGAGCAATAATTTCGAATGATCCCAGAGGTCAGCGTCACTGGAATTCACAACACCCAGACAACCCCTACAAACGTGTGATGACGAATAACAGTGATCCGTTCCTATCAAAAATGCTCTATATAACCTATGGATTGAATAACGGATGCTGTAAGTATGGGGAAATGCCATGGGCATCAAATATCGGTCAAAATTTATTTGGGAGGGAAATGGATGTCAATGAAAATGCTGAGCGTGTTGGCATAAGTTATGCTTTCATGAATTTTTCAAAATTTGACAATCCTTCTGAAACTTCCTATACGGCAGATGCAAATCGGATCCAGTCGTATGCAAATATGGTAAAAAAAAGTGGTATCAATTGGTTTTCAAAGCAAATCTCACTGTTAAATCCTGATTTGATCATTGAATTGAACATCGGCCATGATTATGCGGACATGCTCGGCGATGGTCCAGTTGAATGGTATGACAAACAGGAAGCTTTATGGACTGGTTATTTGCCAGTTGCAGGGAAAAAACGTCCAATCTTTGAAACTTATCACTTTTCTTGTCCAGGCAGAAAGTTTGAACGTGATTATTATCTGCCTATTGTGAAGGCATGGCAAAGTTCGAGAGGAATTCAAAAATAATTCTGATAATTCGAAGTTTTTTCAAGGTTTGGAAATCGGCTTTCCAAAATCTATATTTGGAGCCATATATCAATATTGGAGGTACTATCTATGGGTACGACTGAACAAAATAAAAAAGACGACAAATCAGGCAACCTCCTGATGCTGGTTGTATTTATCCTAATTTTCTTCCTTTCTCCTGGCATATTCATTCTAGGTTTGGTGCAATTGAATTTTTCTCTTCAACTGGATATGGGGCAACTTTGGACATTTTCAACCGTAATCGCACTTGTTGTTTATGCATTAACCTCCTTGAGCCTAAAATCGGCGAAGCAGGGGTTGAAAATATACCTTCTGCTTTGTGTCGGAGTAGTTTCTATTTTGTTGATCAGTAGCTTTGGATTCAAGGCAGAGTGGCCTACTGCTCTGATAAACCTCTATATGCCAACACAAACGTAAACAGAGTGGGTACGTCGGTGAATATGGTTTCTATAGAAAAATGTAACTGTACCATTGGAGAAGGATTTGATGAACAATAAGGGAGGCTCGGTTGGTTTGGTGCTCGCTGGTGGCGGAGGGAAAGGGTCATACCAAATTGGCGTATGGAAAGCGTTGAAAGAATATGGCATCGACACAATGATCTCTCATGTTTCAGGGACCTCCGTGGGAGCCCTCAATGCGTGTTTTTTTGCAATGGGAGCTTTTGACCAAGCAGTGGAAGTCTGGAATTCCATTGCTGTTGAAGATGTCCTAACGTTTGATCAAGCCAAATTAGCTGCATGGGCTACAAAATTGGGGGTGCTTGGCATTCCTGGTACCGTAGCAGACTCAGCCTTGCGATTTTTCAGTAAAAATAGGAGTGAGGGTTTTTTTTCTAGAAATAAGCTTGAGCAAATCATTGAAAATGAAATAGATTTTGTCCGCCTACAGAACAGTTCAATCAAGACGTATGCAACATGTTTTGACAAAAGCTCCTGGAATGCAGCCTATTTCAATCTGAATGAAAACAATGCCGAGACTATCAAAGCAATCCTTCTCGCAACATCAGCCATTCCGGTTGTATTCGAGAGTCACACGATTCAGGACCATGAATACTATGATGGCGGAATTATTGACAATACCCCAGTATCTCCTTTGTATGTAGCTGGAGTTCGCAATTTCATCGTTGTTTACCTATCTCAATCTGCTCTTGTTGATAA
>SABC01000126.1 GCA_009929175.1 Bacteroidia bacterium
CCATGCTGTAAGGTTATCAACAAAGTCAAGATTATCAGCACCATTTATCTCCTGTGAAGTCATAAGAACGGGCAGAGACCAACGGGTAGTGTAGTACGAAAAGAATCCGGCAAAAATTGTAGATCCATAGGCTATCAATGCCGTAATGCCCAGCAATTTGCCGGCACCTTTACCAAGATCTGCAATACCCGGAGCCACAAGGCCTAAAATAATCAAGGGAATTATAAAAGAGAGGAAATTTCCAAAGATTCCGTTTATGGTCACAAATAATCTTACAAACCATATTGGCATAAAGAGGGAAAGCAATACTCCGGCAATGATTGAGATTATGATTTTGGTGAGGAGACCTGGCTTGAATTTCATTTCGCTTCATTTTTGTATTGTACCTTCTCCTCTCCCTTGAGCACTCCAACACCAAACTCTCCGTTAGACTTGGCCCAGCCCCTGTGCATAAGGCCGGTGTTAAACACCATGGAGATGTTTCCTCGTTTGTCCACGGCTATGATACCTCCTCCGGAGCCACCCATTGGATCTATCTTACCCAAAATAACCTCCTCGGAAGCCTGCTGTAAAGTCAATCCACGGTACTCCATCAGTGCACAAATATCAAAAGCCACAACCCTCCTGATCCAGTATTCACCGTGTCCTGTTCCAGAAATTGCGGCACTTCTGTTGTTGGCATAGGTTCCGGCTCCGATGACAGGCACATCACCTACCCTGCCCCATTTTTTCCCGGACATGCCTCCGGTGGAGGTCGCAGCAGCCAGGTTGCCTTTTTTGTCAAGGGCCACACAACCAACGGTACCACGAGGATCCGTTTCCTCCTTTTCATTTGATATCCTCTTGAATTGTTCCTCCCTTGCCTCGGTAGAAAAATAACTGTTGTCTACAATTTCCAGACCCATTGAAGAAGCAAATGAAGATGCTCCTTCCCCTATCAAGAAGACATGTTTTGTGCTGTCCATTACCAGTCTTGCAGCCTTGATAGGGTTCTTGATGTCTTTTACTCCCGCAATTGCCCCGGCCATCAGATTGGAACCATCCATGATTGCAGCATCCAACTCGTGAGTTCCGTCAATGGTTTTAACCGCTCCCTTTCCTGCGTTGAAAAGTGGACAATCCTCCATATACACGACTACTGCCTGGGCAGCATCCAAGGCAGAGGCACCATCGTCCAATAAGTCGCTGCCTAACCGCAAAGCTTCGGAAAGATGATTTTCATACTCCTGCTTACGTTCTTCGGACATATTGGATGGAGCGCCACCTGCCCCTCCGTGTACGGCAAGTGCCCATTCTACCTTCTCTTCTTTCTTTTCACTGCAGGAAATGAACAGCAGAGAGAAGATCACCGGAAATAAAAGTTTTCTAAACATAATTCAAGTTGTTCAAGTTTGGGCAAATATAATAAAAAGAGGGTGGCAAAACTTTGATTTGCCACCCTTTTTTTAAAAGAACCAGTCTACACAAACAAAACCTACTTAATTACAAGTTCTTTGATCACATAATCCGATGGGGCATAATTCTCCATGACAAAAAGGATATACCTTATATCCACTGCAATTGACCTAGAAAGGTTTGGATCGTAGCGGTAATCGGATGCCACCCCTTCCCAAATACGGTCAAAATTGAGGCCAACCAGTTCTCCCTTACCATTGATTACAGGCGAACCGGAGCTTCCACTTGTAGTGTGGGCATCTGTAAGGAAATTCAAATACAGGTTACCATCTCCATCCTTGTATTTACCATACGTTTTGGTATCATGCAGTTGTTGAATCTTTTTTGGTAAATAGAACTCATCGTTACTCTTGTTGGCCTGGAATTTGTCCATTGCACCGTCTAATGTTGTGAAGGGCTTGTAAACCAGTCCATCCTGAGCTGCCGACCCTGATACTTTACCATAACTAATCCTTTGAGAATTATTGGCATCGGGGTAAAGTCCTGACTTTCCTTTCATTTCCATCAGACCACTAAGATATATGTTGTTCAGTTCCATTAACTCAGCTTGTAATCCCATCCTTTGTCTTGCAATACTGTTTACATTTACCATGTAATATCCTATTGCAAGCTGATAAAGCGCATCCTCCTTAATCTTAGATTGTACATCGCGTTGGGGATCCTTGAGAAACTCAATCAATTTTTCTTTGTCTGTGAAAATAGACCCTTCAAATACCTCTTTACTGAGCAACTCTGCATCACCTTCATATTTGGTGAGGTATCTTACCATAGCCTCTGGTTTGAACTTTTCCGGTAATGACTGGTAATATCTTACCATGAGGTTCCTGAACATCCTCCTGTCAACTTCGTAATCCCAGTTGTTGAAGAACTGCTCAGTAAGGGCTTCCAATCTTGAGGCCTCCCTGGCCGCACTCTCAATGTTGACATTTTTACGGGAATACATAGCAGCCAATTTCTCGAACTTACCAATAAATGGGACAATTTCGGCTCCGTTCAAACCAGCCTCTTCGAAGTAAGCCAACGCAAGGTTGTACTCGGCCACTTTGCTGTAGTGCTCCTCCATCCTGGAAAGTATGGATCCATACTTTTCTGCTCTTTGAGGAGAGGCAGAGGCCCATTTGTTAAAATCCGCCTCCTCTTTCCTCTTTGTGTCTACCAAACCTGTGCGGGTAACACCCATAAGTTCTCCCTTCCACCTTAGGTAACTATTCCCTACAGATGAAAGTTTAGTTGTGTACCTGAACTTAAGCGACGGGTTTTCGGAAATCGCATTATTGAGGATATTCATTTTCTCTTCCCGTATTGCAATTTTATGCAGATTTTCGCCATAAATTATCTTTTCTAGGGCAAAAGAAGGAATATACTGTCTAGTAGATCCCGGATAACCAGCTATCATTACAAAGTCACCCTCCCTGACACCTTTGGAAGAGACAGGTAAAAAGTGAGGTGGGTTATAGGCCTTGTTGTTCTTTGAATAGGAGGCCGGTCTGTTGTGATTGTCGGAATAGACCCTCAGGAAAGCAAAGTCACCAGTATGCCTGGGCCATTTGTAATTGTCTGTGTTTCCTCCAAATTTCCCAATTGCAAAAGGAGGTGCTGCAACCATTCTTATATCCCTGTAAACGGCATACACGTTCATGATATACTGACTGTTCCCAAACAAGGCTTGCATCCTGACTTCGTGTCTTGTCCCTTTTGTTTCCCTCTCGGCTATCCGTTTGCCATTATCGTTGATCTTGTTTTGCAACTCTCTGCCCGATAAGTTTTCTGTCCCTTCCAAAATCTCAGTTGTTACATCTGCCATCTTGATAAGTTGCTTCATCTGCAAACCACGGCATAATGACTCTTCGGACCTGCTCCTGGCCCAATATCCATATTTGAGAAAGTCGTTGTTTTCATTAGAAAATCTTTCAATATATGACATTACTACATGGTAATTAGTCACAATCAATCCACTGTCCGACACAAAACTGGCTGTTCCGAAACTTCTGAGATTGGCTCCCTCTCCCATAAGACCAATAACAGCATCCTTCACACACGCCTGGTTAACACTATATATCTCTTCGGGACTAAGTTTTAAACCTAGCTTTCTCATATGGCTATATCTTTGGTCTTTGAGTAGCAATGGAAGCCACATACCTTCATCTGCCCTGCTTTTCTGAGGTACCAACATTAGGAAAATCGTTAAAAACAGAAGTAGTTTTGCAGTTTGGTTCATTATTGTATTGAGTTATTTATTAATTTGATT
>SABC01000006.1 GCA_009929175.1 Bacteroidia bacterium
TTTGAAAATCAAAGCACCTTTTTTACGGTCAAGTTTGTTCCATCTTTTGACAATTGCAGCTTTGAGAAGGAACGAGAGTATTACGTTTATGTCAAAATAGTTGAACGTGCAGATTTCATTGGCTTTGTTCCATCTCAGATTGTCCAGCATTTGCTCCCTGTCCAAAATGTTTTCGGTCTCAAGCGCTTTAATGATTACCGGGGCAGAGTCAGAATACAAAGAGAGACCGAAGTCGGCAGCTTTGCTGTACTTTAACTGATCGGTAATTTCGTTTTCCCCGATAAGATAAACTGATGGATCAAGGGAGTTTTTACGGGCAATGTATGCTGCCTGGATATTCCTCAATTGAAGGTCAAATTTAAAATATTCCCGGATGAATTTTGTTTTGGATTTTTTTGCAGCCCTGTAAAAGTGGTTGTTCAGGTTTTCTTCCTTCAATCCGAAAAATAGCCACTCCATACAGCGCCTGTCTTCCGTTGTGCTCATTTCCTGAATATGTTGGAAAAGGGCATCAAAATCGTAGCCGGAACTTTCAAAATCAAGGATAAGATCGGGGAGCCCTGCGATGATGTAGTGATAATTTCCCATCGTTATTCATTAAATAAAAGCTGTCGGGTAACAGGTTTGAGATACTGGGATACCAAGCTCTGGAACTCCTCATCACTGAAAACTATGTGGTATCCTTCTCCTTTTGCTCCGATTTTGAAACCAGAACGCATCTTTTTGTCGAAACCAAACTCAACTCCCAGGTTAAACTGGTCCAAAATATTGTTTTTGATATAATTGTCAAGTTCTTCCTTCTTGGACTCGGGTAGCAGGACCTCAAGAGTGACAGCATCGTTTTTTCCGGGATTGAATGCTTTGACAGCTTCGCGGATTATCTCCCCCAGAAATTCTTTGCTCTCCATCTTCTCTTTGATTGGAGTTGCTGTAGCGTTTGTGACAATGATGTTTTCTATGTTTTGCTTAACTGTTGCCAGAGACTGCCTTGCTACCATTTTGATTTCATTTTCAGTCTTGAGCCTGAAGTCCTCGGCATCTTTTTTGGCCTTTTCAAGGATTTCCTTGTACTCTTGGTTGGCTTTGGATATGATCTGCTCTGCCTCTTTTTTTGCTTTTGCCTTTAGTTCCTCTGCCTCTTTTTTCCCTTTTGACAAGCCCTCAGAATATAGTTTGTCTGTCAGCTCTTGCAATTTATTTTGCATACAATGAAAAGTTTTAATTTTTTCAAAGTTAAAAAAAAAGTAGAAAAAACGCCTCAATAATGGC
This sequence comes from Bacteroidia bacterium, assembly GCA_009929175.1. Taxonomy (GTDB): domain Bacteria; phylum Bacteroidota; class Bacteroidia; order Bacteroidales; family UBA932; genus Bact-08. Next base: position 1,270 of record SABC01000006.1, read on the forward strand.
GTTTTTTCTACTAATTATTCAGAAACAAAAGTTGCTTAAGAAAGGAATCCCAGCAAAATACCGGCAGCAACAGCACTGCCGATCACTCCGGCAACATTGGGACCCATTGCATGCATTAACAGGTAGTTAGTCTTGTCATATTCAAGCCCCACGTTGTTGGAAACCCTGGCAGAGTCGGGTACTGCCGAAACACCTGAATTTCCGATGAGAGGGTTGATTTTGTTTCCTTCTTTGAGGAACATGTTGAAAATTTTGACAAACAACACACCGGCTGTGGTTGCAATCACAAATGATCCGGCACCAAGACCGAAGATGTACACGGATTTCCATTGCAGGAACTTGTCTGCCTGTGTAGAGCAGCCTACTGTTACCCCAATGAGTATGGTAACGATGTCAATCAGTGGTCCGCGGGCAGTCTCTGCTAGTCTCCTGGTAACTCCGCTCTCTTTTAGCAGGTTACCAAAGAAAAGCATGCCCAGCAGTGGGAGACCCGATGGTACAATGAACGCTGTCAGCAAAAAGCCGATTATGGGGAAGAGTTTCTTTTCGGTCTGGGAAACTGCCCTTGGGGCTTTCATTTTTATAAGACGCTCTTTGTTGGATGTGAGCAGCCTCATGATAGGGGGCTGGATCACAGGAACCAGTGCCATATATGAATAGGCCGATACCGCAATTGCCCCCATCAAATCGGGTGCAAGCCGGGAAGAGAGGAAAATGGCTGTAGGACCATCGGCACCGCCGATAATACCAATTGCACCGGCCTCTGTAGGGGAAAACCCTGCGGCCAGAGCTATTGCATATGCCCCAAAGATGCCGAATTGGGCAGCAGCACCAATGAGCATGAGTTTTGGATTGGATATGAGTGCCGAGAAATCTGTCATGGCTCCGATTCCAAGGAAAATCAGCGGCGGGTAGAATCCTTTCTGAACACCCTGGTACAGGATGTTCAAAACAGAGCCCTCTTCGTAAACTCCAACCTGCAGGCCGGGAAAGAGAGGAATGTTACCTATGATTATACCGAAACCGATAGGAACCAAAAGGAGTGGTTCCCAATCCTTTTTTATGGCCAGGTATATGAACAGCAATCCTATTGCAATCATCAATATATGGCCGGGAGTAGCATTTGCAAACCCGGTATATTGCAAGAAAGTAGAGAGGTTGTCTGTCAGTAATGAGAAAAGTCCGTTGTTTTCCATATTATCCTATGATTATTAAAGGGGCTCCTTCCAATACGGAGTCTCCTTTATTCGCTTTAACACTTACTACTTTCCCGTCTGCAGTAGCTTCGATGACATTCTCCATCTTCATGGCCTCAAGTACCATCATTTTTTGACCTTTTTTGACAGCATCACCCTCTTTGACAACAACTTCCAGGATAACTCCGGGAAGTGGTGACGAAACAACAGTCTCGCTGCCCGATGCTACCGGCCGGCTGATGTTGGCCTCTACCTGGGCAGGTTTGTTGATCTTTGCTGCAGATGAGACCTTCTTTTTGGCCGGTCTTTCGATCTCTACCTTGAAAGGAGTGCCGTTTACCTCCACCTCTGCAATTGTATCTTCTACGTTAGCAACGGTTACGGCGTAATCGTTACCGTTGATTTTCAATTTATATTCTTTCATTACGTTTTCGGATTTTTCTATTTTTTACTTGGGGTTTCTCTTAGGGTGTAGATTTTTGAACTCCACGGTGAGTAATTCCTGGTGACTTTTTCTATTGTCAGGATAGTGTTCTCAATATCATGGCTCTCATCGTCTTCAAAATAGGCGTGGAGGGCAGTGGCAATGGCAGCATACACCTCTGCAGGGGTATCTTCACATGTTGTGCAGATATCCTTTTCGCTTTTACCCGAGGCAACAGCCGCTTTTTTCTTGCTTTTTCGAATGTTATAATTGCCATAATGTTTGAATACAACGTAGAGAAGAATAAGGGACAGGAAAACAACAGACATTGCTGTAATTGACATGATGACACCATAAGGGTCAATCTGCATGAACTTCATCCCGGCCGGCTCGGCATAGGCGCCGTAGTTGTTGGTGCTGGGAGAGGTCCTTTCCATGATTGCCCATGTGCCGGCAAGATCGGCCTCCTTACGGTTTTTCATTACGGTGTGTCCGTCCTTTATCCTTCCGTAGGATTGGTTCTCTCCGATAAGTTCATGGGGAATCTCGATCCTGTCGACGATTGTCCTCCCGTCACTGCTCACAAAGAGAATCTCTTTGGAATCTTCGAGCAGGAAGTTGATATGGAATGTACCCCTGAAAGGTTGTTCGTCAGCCCAAAAGAGGGTGTGCTGGCGGGGTTTGATCTTGGTAAGGACATCTCCCCTTGGTATCATGTACATTTTGAGGTTGTCCGGATCATTGGTCAGGTAGCAGCCTCCTATGTCAACAGTCCCGTAAGAGGTGTTGAAAAGCTCAATCCAGCCGCTCTTATGTCCGAAGTCATCCATGAAATCGTCTGTGTTGTGCACAAGTATTTCATTGATCCTGATATCGGACATATTTTGGGCGGTAAGGGTTCCGGATAAGGCCAATATCCCCAACAACAAGAGTATTCTAAAATTTAATTTCTTCATTTTGCTGGTTGTTTGATTATAGAGGCAGGTTATCGTGTTTCTTTGGAGGGTTTACCAGTTTTTTTGTTGCCAGTTGTTGTAAAGCCCTGATTATGCGGAAGCGTGTGTTACGTGGTTCGATGATGTCATCAATGTAACCGTAACGGGCTGCATTGTAAGGATTGGCAAACGCATCCCTGTATTCTTTTTCCTTTTCGGCCGAGAAAGCAACAGGATCCTCGGCAGCTGCCACCTCTTTACCATAGAGAACCTCGATAGCTCCCGAAGGACCCATAACGGCAATCTCTGCAGTCGGCCACGCATAGTTGATGTCTCCCCGAAGGTGTTTGCTGCTCATAACGCAGTATGCTCCACCGTAGGATTTTCTTAAGGTAATGGTAACCTTTGGAACAGTAGCCTCACCATATGCGTACAGAAGTTTTGCTCCGTGCAGGATGATTCCGCCATATTCCTGCTGTGTACCAGGCAAGAAACCGGGCACGTCCACAAGTGTCACCAGTGGGATGTTGAATGCGTCGCAAAACCTTACAAAACGGGCAGCTTTACGGGATGCATTATTATCCAGAACACCGGCCAGCACCTTTGGCTGGTTGGCCACTATTCCAACAGAGGTGCCGTTGAAACGGGCAAAACCAACTATGATATTGGTTGCATAATCCTTGTGAACTTCAAGGAATTTTCCGTCATCCACGATGGACCCGATAACCTCGTACATATCGTAAGGTTTGTTGGGACTATCCGGGATTATCTCGTTGAGTGAGTCATCAAGCCTGTCGATAGGGTCCGAAGTTGGTAAAACAGGTGCCTCTTCCAGGTTGTTTTGGGGCAGGTATGCCATCAGGTCCCGGATCACTCTTATGCCATCTTCTTCGGTCTCCACTGCAAAATGTGCCACACCACTCTTGGATGCGTGTACACTAGCTCCGCCAAGTTGTTCCTGGGTTACATCTTCTCCTGTAACGGTCTTTACAACCTTGGGACCGGTAAGGAACATATAGCTGGTTCCTTTGGTCATGATATTGAAGTCGGTAAGGGCAGGGGAGTAAACGGCCCCGCCGGCACATGGACCGAATATTGCCGAAATTTGGGGAATGACACCGGATGCCAATATGTTTCTTTGGAAAATTTCTGCGTAACCAGCGAGTGCATTCACACCCTCCTGGATACGGGCTCCTCCTGAATCGTTCACACCAATAACAGGTGCTCCCATCTTCATTGCCTGGTCCATGATTTTGCAAATCTTCATTGCAAAACTCTCCGAAAGGGATCCTCCGAATACGGTAAAATCCTGTGCGAATACATAGACCAATCTTCCGTCGATAGTTCCGTAACCTGTAACTACACCATCCCCGAGAAAACTATTCTTTTCCATACCGAAGTTGGTGCAACGGTGTGTCACAAACATATCATACTCTTCAAAACTTCCTTCGTCAAGAAGCATGGCGATTCTCTCACGTGCAGTATATTTACCTTTTTGATGCTGTGAGTCGATACGTTTTTGACCACCTCCCAAACGTGCTTTTTCACGTAGCTGAATCAGCGCTTTAACCTGTTCTAGTTGTTGGCTCATTGTATTTTATTGTTAAAAAATTAATTACATAGAAGTTTTGGAGGGATCCTCGCATAGTTCAGTCAACACGCCGATTGTGGATTTTGGATGCAGGAAAGCTATGTTAAGACCTTCGGCTCCTTTGCGCGGAGCTTTGTCTATGAGCTGGACTCCTTTGCCGGCAAGTTCGTCAAGGCTTTTCTGGAGACCGTCTTCGGTAGCAAATGCAATATGGTGCACACCCTCTCCCTTCTTCTCGATGAATTTGCCTATGGGGCCTTCGGGATCGGTGCTCTCAAGAAGTTCAATCTTGGTTTGACCAACTTTGAAGAAGGCAGTTTTGACTTTTTGGTCGGCAACTTCTTCTACAGCATAACACTTTAGTCCGAGCATTTGCTCATACATTGGTATTGCGTTCTCTAATGATTTGACAGCGATACCGATGTGCTCAATATGCGATAGTTTCATAATTGTATAAAATATTTGTGATAAATTTTTAGTAAATATCCCGCGAAGGTATGAAATTATAAGATGTAGTCAAAAAAAAAGCGGTTGTTTTCGCAACCACTTTTTTGTCCAGGCCACTTTAGTTGGCCATTGTATGGTAAACGCTTTGGACGTCGTCGTCGTTTTCGAAGCGTTCGATAAGTTTCTCTATTTCGGTCCGCTCCTCAGCGTTCAACTGCTTGAGTTCTGTGTTGGGAATCCTTTCGAAACCTCCTGTTACAAGCTCGTATCCCTTCTCTTCGATGAATTTTTGGATATTGCCGTATGATTCAAAACTGCCATAGATGACGATTTCATCTTCTTCCATGAAAAGCTCTTCGGCACCATAATCTATCAGCTCCAGTTCCAGCTCTTCAATATCTACAGGGGAACTGCTTTTGACCTTGAATACAGATTTGCGTTCAAACATGAATTCAACACTGCCCGATGTGCCGAGTGAACCACCGAATTTGTTGAAGTAACTCCTGATGTTGGCTACAGTGCGGGTTGTGTTATCGGTAGCAGTCTCTACAAGGAATGCTATGCCATGGGGCCCGTATCCTTCGTATACCACCTCTTTGTATTCGGAGTGGTCCTTTTCTACAGCCCTTTTTATAGCCCGCTCAATGTTGTCCTTGGGCATGTTTTCGGCCCTTGCATTTGAGATGAGTGCACGAAGCCTTGGATTGTTATCGGGATCGGTGCCACCGCTTTTGGCAGCCATTGTTATCTCCTTGCCAAGCCTGGTAAATACACGGGCCATGTTGCCCCATCTCTTGAACTTGCGTTCTTTCCTGAATTCAAACGCTCTTCCCATGATTATTCGGAATCTATCCTTGCAATGTATTTATCTGCATCCATCCCTTCGGGACTTTGAGGATACTTTAGCTTGATCTCTTCGTAAAGTTTTTTTGCAGATTGCTTGTCGCCCTCCTCTTCGTGCATTATTGCTGCCTTCATAAGGTATCCGGCCGCAAAAATATTGTCTGAATAAGAGGCAGCCTTCATATACTGGCTGATTGCCTCCTTGTTTTTGAGAAGCCCTGCATATGCATCACCTATGTTGGCAATAGCCCGGGCCTGCATTATAGGGTCCTTGGATTTGTATTTTTTAAGGGCGGAGAGAGCCTCTTCAAAATTGCCGAGGTGGAGGTTGCATACACCGGAGTACATATATACCGATGCAGGTGCCGCAGAGCCGTATTCTTTGATGATTTGACTGAACCCAAGTGAGTTGCCGTCACCGTTAAGAGCGGCTTCGAAATTGTCGTTACGGAAAAACCTTTCGGCAGCGAATGTTTGTGCCATGGCCTCTTCTTTTAGTGGCTTACGGTAGAACTGGGTGTAAGAGAAACCTATCGCTGCAATGGCTACGATTGCCACAACCGAGTAGATTAGGATATTCTTGTTCTTTTCCAGAAACTGTTCTGTTGCATTCAGTGCATTTTCGACACTCTCTTCGGGATCCTGATGTTTAATTTTCTTTGACATTTTCAGATTTTTTTAGCAGGTTGCAAAATTACAATATTTTATCATATCTCAAACTTTAAATCGATAAAATAAGTAACTTTGTAAGACAACTCGATCACAAATGTATTTAAATAAATTATCCATTTCGGAATTCAAAAACATTTCGGGAGCCACTTTGGATTTTTCGCCTAATCTCAATTGTATCACAGGTATTAACGGTTCCGGGAAAACCAATGTGCTGGATGCTGTCTATTACCTTTCGATGACAAAGAGTTATTTTTCCAATCCGGACAGCCAATCCATCGCCTATACTGCCCGGCAATGCCATGTTTCCGGTGAGTATACACGTTTTGATGCAAGCAAGGATATTATCTCATTCTCGATAGAGAGAAACGGATCCAAAGTATTCAAGCGAAACTCAAAAAATTACTCGAGGCTCTCGGATCATATCGGGGTTATCCCTATTGTAATGGTTTCTCCCTACGATACTTGCCTGGTGAATGAGTCGGGTGAAGAGAGGAGACGTTTCCTCAACTCCATCTTATCGCAGCTGGACGCCGAGTACCTCAGAAGGCTGCAAAATTACAACCAGTTGCTGCAACAAAGGAACCGGCTTCTCAAATCGGAGGATATCAACGAAGATCTTTTGGACACCTTCACCTCCCGATTGTCGGTAAATGCATCTTATATATATGATAAAAGGGAGGAATTCACTCTTTTGCTCACTCCCATCGTAAAGAAATACTACAATTTGATATCCGGAATGAGGGAGGAGATATCCATAGAATATGTGTCGGAACTCAGGGAGTCTTCCTTGGAACAATTGCTTGCCATTAACAGAGAAAAGGAAAAAATTCTAAAGTTTACCTCTGCAGGTATACAGCGGGATGATCTGCTCTTTTCAATGAATGGCCATAAATTCCGTTTATGCGGTTCCCAAGGGCAGCAAAAAACGTTCCTCATATCCCTCAAGTTAGCCCAGTTCGAAATTATGCGGGAGATGTACAAGAAACAGCCCATTCTGTTGCTGGACGACGTTTTTGACAAACTGGACATGACCCGCGTTGAGGCTTTGCTGGGTCTGGTATCTTCGGATATCTTTGGGCAGATTTTTATAACTGACAGCAATAAAGTAAGGGTCAAAGAGATATTGGACACAATCGGAGGTGATTCGGCGTTGTTTGAATTAAACGGGGGAGATTTAAGATGAGAAGGCAAAAGGCGGTTCCGGTAGGTGAGATATTCCTCGAGATGTTAAAGAGGAACGGGCTCGAAGAGGGTGTTGTGAGGGTGGACATTTTCAATGCCTGGAACAGTGTAGTAGGGGAGAGATATTCCAGGTACACAACTTCAAAGTTTTTCAGGGACGGAAGGTTGGTGTGCACAATCTCCTCCTCGGCAGCAAAGAGCACATTGATCATGCATCGTTTGAAAATTGTGCAAAAGATCAACACAATCCTTGGGAAGCAAATAGTAAAAGAGCTGATTGTAAAATAGAATGTTACTTATGCAATGAAAATAGTTGTAGATTCCGATATACCTTTTATAAAAGGAGTGCTTGAGCCTTGGTTTGAGGTGACCTATTCCAAAGGGAGCCAGATTGACAATGTTTTGGCCAAAGATGCAACGGCATTGTTGGTAAGGACAAGGACTCGCTGTGACAGTGCGCTTTTGTCGGGCAGTAGTGTCAAGGCAATCTTTACTGCAACAATCGGCATGGACCATATTGACCTGGACTATTGCAACCGCAGGGGGATAGAGGTTTTCAACGCAGCGGGCTGCAATGCAGGTGGTGTGATGCAGTATGTTATCACTGCAATGTTCGAAATCCTGAAAATCAAAGAGGAGGCATTCAAAGAGAAAAAGGTAGGAATAATTGGTGCCGGTAACGTTGGAGAGAGGATAGCCCGGTTCCTTGAGGGGACTGGAATTGAGGTAATGCGCTGTGATCCTCCAAAAAGTTTACTGGGAAACGGGATCAACTATTACAAACTGGATAAGGTTTTGGAATCTTGCGATATAATTTCGCTTCATGTCCCTTTGGATTCCACGACCCGAAACATGTGCGATTGGGATTTCCTTCAAAAATTAAAACAGGGTTCTTACCTTATAAATACATCAAGGGGAGAGGTTGTGGCCGAACAGGATTTGTTAAGAGAGAGGAGCAGGCTAGGAGCCTTGGTGCTGGATGTGTGGGCAAATGAGCCACAGATTAATTTGGAGCTTATGGGGGTATGCGATATTGCAACTCCTCATATCGCCGGCTATTCATATGAAGGTAAGTTAAATGCCACATTGTTTTCCGTCAGGAATATCGGAACTCTTTTTGGGATAAAGGAGCTTTCAGGTTTCGAGATTTTTACAGACCCTGCTCCAAGGATCGCAAAAGTTGAATATGACGGAAAGAGTCCCGAGTCATCAATTTCAAAGGTGTTGTCCGGGATATATCCAATTATGGAAGAGAGCCTTTTGTTAAAGAGTGACCCGGGAAACTTTGAATCCATAAGAGGCAACTACAACTTCAGAAGGGAGTTCCGGTATGACTTGTCCGTTATCCTGAAAAGCTTCTTGAAAAGTAGTACTTTATATAATCAGCAGATTACTAATACATGAAACTGATATGTTTGACAATATGTTTACAAATGAAGATCTGAAAGAGATTGAACAGAGAGGTTCATCACCCCATACTATCCTTGAGCAGTTGAAGAAGTTCGAGAATGGTTTTCCTTCTCCAGATGTTGTGGCTGCAGCAACTCCATCAAAAGGGATCAGGATTCTTTCCAGGGAAGAGCAATCCGGTTTTGCAGCAAAATATATGGCTTACAATGGCACAATCTGCAAATTTGTCCCGGCTTCGGGAGCAGCGACAAGGATGTTCAAGGAGCTGTTCGAAGCTCTTTCAAGTATTGAAGCCGGAGAAGGAGATGCTCTTTTGGAGGATTTTTTTGATAATCTCGGCAAATACCCTTTTTACCCCGAATTAAAGGCGTCTTTGGATGGTGTTCTGACGGAGCAAAAGGGCTCCATAAACAAGAAATGCATTTTGGAACATCTGCTCACAAATAAGGGCTTGGGTTACGGATCCCTTCCCAAAGGATTGGTTAAGTTTCACAGATATGGCAATTACTCCCGTACAGCCATGGAGGAGCATATGTGTGAGGCGGCGGGTTATGCTATGGACCAGCATGGTACTGCAAGGTTGGTTTTTACTGTCTCTCCCGAACACCTTAAGCTCTTCCGCGAGTTGACAGAAAAAGTCAAGGGTGTGTTTGAAAAGCGATACAGGTACAACCTTGAAGTCTCTTTCACTTTACAAAAACCATCAACCGATACCATTGCCGTAAATATGGTTAACCAGCCCTTCCGAAGCAAAGCCGGCAAATTATTGTTTAGGCCGGGCGGGCATGGGGCTCTGATAGAAAATCTTAACGATATTGATGCAGATATTGTGATTATTAAAAATATAGATAATATTACCCGGGAAGAACTCACTACAGACACAACATGGTGGAAAAAGGTTCTGGGAGGTGTTTTACTGGATGTGCAGGAGCAACTGTTTGCATATCTCAAGCTCCTCGATGGCGAGAGAAAGGAGGGACTGACAACTGAAATAAGGAACTTTGTATGCAGGGTATTTTGCATGGAGCTGCCCAAGGTTCATGATTCCATAGAGAGGGAATTTTTGAAAAACATCCTTAACCGGCCTTTGAGGGTCTGTGGTATGGTTAAGAACCAAGGAGAACCAGGAGGTGGACCGTTTTTAGTAAGGGATGCTGATGGTACCGTCTCCTTGCAGATTCTGGAGGGGGCCCAATTAGACCTCTCCAATCCCAAAGTAGCTTCCAAAGTAAGTGAGGCAACTCACTTCAACCCTGTTGACCTGGTCTGTTCCCTTAATGATTACAAAGGTAACCGCTTTGACCTTTTGAAATATGTAGATCCGGAGACCGGTTTCATTTCATATAAAAGTGCGGAGGGGGTTCCTATTAAAGCTCTTGAACTACCGGGGCTTTGGAACGGTGCAATGAGCCGGTGGAACACAATCTTCGTGGAGGTTCCGGTCTCTACATTCTCCCCTGTCAAAACGGTCTTTGACCTTTTGAGGCCAGAGCACCTAGGGGTAACAGGAACTGTGTAAATGTCAATAATGTAAAAAAAAGGATGCAGTTACAAACTGCATCCTTTTTTTAAATTGTGTAAATCGCTTATTCTCCCAAAAGGATTCCGGTACCACGGGTTCCTGCAGTGAAAAGAAGTGAATGGTTCTTTGGGCTTCTCTTTTTCCAGTCCCCTTTGTTGTATGCGTAGCTGAGAATCAGAGGGACAACGGTTGTTGCCTCTGCATATACCATCTGTTCGTGGGCTGTGTCTACCTTACCCCATGAATTGGCCTCTTTCAAGGTAGAAGAAGAGCATGCCCCGTCTCGAACATCGGCAACAGTTATCTGAACTGCGTATTTATGCATTGGGACATCAAAACCGAGGCACTCGGCGCAAACAACTGTATCTTGTGCAAAGTTTTTGGGAACTCCTCCCCCGATCATGAACAGACCACTGCTTGGGGCGGTCATCTTAACCTCGGTCAGTTCGCGGAAATCGGCCACTGAGTCGATTGACAAGTAGGGTTTGCCTTCTCGCATCCTCTCTACCTGGTGCATCACAAGACCGAATCCTGCACTGGAGTCACTGAACGCAGGAACGAAAATCGGAACGTTGTGTTCGTAAGCTGTCTGAATAAGAGAGTTCTTTTTTACAGAGTTTTTAGTAAGCCATTTACCCATCTCGTGGATGAATTCACGTGAAGAGTAGGGCCTTGCTTCCAGCGAGTCGGCAATCAGCTTAATGGTTGCATCGCAATTTTGCAGCTGCTCTTCATCGATGTAGGTATCGTAGATCCTGTCAATGTAGTTTTCCCTCAAATGGGTGTCGTTTATGAATTGACTGCCTTTGTAGTGTTTGAATCCAAGTGCCTCGAAAAAGTCCATATCTATTATGGAGGCTCCTGTGGCAACCACGGCATCTATCATATTGAAGCGGATCATGTCCACGTAGGCTTGCATGCAACCACCGGCAGAGGTGCTGCCTGCGAGGATGAGCCAGTTTGTGGAAGCAGTGTCATTTATCATCATCTGGAGGATATCGGCAGCAGCAGCCGTATCCCTTGAAGAGAATGACATTTCACGCATCGAATCTATTATGTAAGTAGAATCGAATGCCGTAATGTCGATGTGCTTGATGGTATCTTTAAGAAGATCTTTTTTTGTTGGTTTCATATCAATTTGCTTTACTATACTTTACCTCTATATTGTGCAAAGATAGATAATTTAAATTAAGAACAAGATTTTTACTATTTTTGCCGCTGACAAAATCGAAAGTATAATTATACCTTAACTTTTTTTATATGTTTGACCAAAAGACCATCGAACACTTTTCAACCCTGGAAACCCCCTTCTATTACTATGATATGAAGTTGTTGAAAAAAACTCTGGATGCCTACACCAAAGAACTTAAGAAGTATGATTTTCATGCACATTATGCCTTGAAGGCCAATGCCAATGACAGGATACTTGACTTGATGAAGGAGTATGGTCTTGGTGCAGATTGTGTGAGCGGGAATGAGGTTTCACTTGCTCTCAGGAGTGGGTTTGATCCGGGTGATGTGGTTTTTGCCGGGGTTGGAAAATCGGACAAGGAGATTGAGACAGCTTTGAATGGTGGTATTTTTTCATTCAATTGTGAGTCTATCCCCGAGATTGAGGTGATCAACGAAATTGCATGCAGGTTGGGCAAAAGGGCATCTGTTTCGCTCAGGATCAATCCCGATATTGATGCTCATACCCATAAATACATAACAACAGGTAAGTCAAAGAATAAATTTGGGATAAGCCACTGGATGTTTGATGATATAATAAGCACTTTGAGAGGTTGCCAAAACCTGGATTTTGCCGGATTGCACTTTCATGTCGGATCGCAGATAACCGATCTCAATGTTTTCAAAATGCTTGCCTTGAGAGTGAATGAAATATCCAAGGCTTTCATAGACAAAGGGATGTATCCCAAAAACATAAATCTGGGAGGAGGTTTGGGAATTGATTACGCTGATCCTGATACAAATCCCGTTCCGGACTTTAAAACATATTTTTCCATAATTGATAAAAATCTGCTAAGGGAGCCTGGGCAGTCGGTTCATTTTGAGCCTGGAAGGGCTTTGATTGCGCAATGTGGTTCACTTATTTCAAGGGTTCTTTATGTTAAGATCGGAAAGGGAAGGAAATTCGCAATACTGGATGCCGGTATGAACGACTTGATCAGGCCGGCATTATACCAGGCATCGCACAAAATAGATAACCTCACATCCTCCGGTAAACAAAAAAGGTACGATGTGGTTGGTCCTGTGTGTGAGTCCAGTGATACATTCGGCAGCAATATATTGCTCCCCGAAACAGGCAGGGGAGACCTGATGGCCATTCGCTCGGCAGGCGCTTACGGACAGGTTATGGCAATGAAATACAACCAGAGGGACCTGGCTCCCGAGATTTATTCAGAATAAAATTATTTCATTATGGCAAGAGTAAGCTCAAAAGAGAGATATGTGACAAAGGTGTATGAATTATTCCGCAAAAAAGGTCTTAAACTGACTATGGACGATATTGCGGTGGAACTTAAACTTACCAAAAAAACACTTTACAATAACTTCAAAAGCAAGGAGGTGCTTATGCGGACTGTAATGCAGTTTGTCATTGAAGATATTGAGTTCAAAATCAACCTCTCACTGAGCCAGGGGAAAAATGCGATAGAGGCACTGTTCCATTCCAGCAGTATGATGAACAAAACCCTGGAAGAGTTAGGACCTCAGTTGTTAAGTGATTCTTCCAAGTATCTGCCGGATCTCAAAGTACTGGACCATACAAACAGGATGAGCTTTTATTCAAGAATTATTTCGGAGAACCTGGAGAGGGGTGTTCTGGAAGGATTGTACAGATCGGACATAAACAAAGAGCTAGCAACACTGTTCTTTACCTCTGCCATGGCAAAAATCTATTCATGGAATGGTTCTTATGTTTTTTTAAGGGATCCGTTCCTTTTTCATTCTGAGCTTGTAAGATACCATTTGGAGGCTGTGGTCAACGATAGTGGCAGGGAAATCCTCCGTTCTTTTATTCAAAAATGACTACTTTTGCGGTTTAATTATTAAAAAATGTTTGAAAATCTAATTGACAGACTGGAGAGTTCCTTTAAGCTTCTTAAGGGAGAGGGCAGGATTACCGAAATCAATATTGCCGAGACTTTAAAAGATATACGTAAAGCACTTTTAGACGCCGACGTTAGTTACAAGATAGCCAAATCCTTTTGTGACGATGTAAAGGAAAAGGCATTGGGTCAGAATGTACTTAAGGCTGTCCGTCCAGGGCAGATGATGACCAAAATAGTCCATGACGAACTTGCACGTCTCATGGGCAGCGAGGCAACCGATATCAATGTAAAGGGCAATCCTGGTGTTGTGTTGGTTGCCGGTCTGCAGGGTTCCGGTAAAACCACATTCAGTGGTAAACTGGCACTAAACTGCCGTACAAAAAGAGCCCTTAAGACCATGTTGGTGGCTTGTGACGTTTACCGTCCTGCAGCAATTGAGCAACTTAAGATACTGGGGGAGCAGACAGGTGTTTTCGTATACACCGAAGAGGGCGTGAATGAGCCGGTCAAAATTGCCCGTAATGCAATTGCCAAAGCCAAACAAGAGGGGTATTCCTTGGTCATAATCGATACTGCCGGACGTCTTGCCATTGATGAGCAGATGATGGAGGAGATTGCTTCAATAAAAAAGGCTGTCAACCCTTCCGAAACACTTTTTGTTGTGGATTCCATGACTGGTCAGGATGCTGTTGAGACAGCAAGGAATTTTAACGAAAGGCTTGATTTTGATGGAGTTGTCCTTACAAAACTGGACGGTGACACCCGTGGTGGTGCTGCTCTTTCTATACGGGCAGTTGTTAACAAACCGATCAAGTTTGTCTCTGCCGGCGAAAAAATGGAAGCGCTGGATGTTTTCCATCCCAAGCGTATTGCAGACAGGATCCTCGGAATGGGGGACGTTGTTTCACTTGTAGAAAAGGCACAGGAGCAATTCAATGAAGAGGAGGCCAGGAAGCTGCAGCGAAAACTCGCAAAAGACCAGTTCACACTTTCGGACTTTTTCGACCAAATACAACAGATCAAAAAGATGGGAAACATCAAGGATCTGGCATCCATGATACCTGGAATGGGAAAGGCCCTTAAAGATGTGGAGATGGATAACTCTGCATTCAAAAGCATTGAAGCCATAATCCAGTCTATGACAGTTCTGGAGAGGGAAAATCCCGATCTGCTTAACGGAAGCCGTCGCAAGAGGATTGCAGATGGGAGCGGAACCTCCATTGCTGAGATCAACAGGTTGGTAAAACAGTTCGAAGATACCCGCAAAATGATGAAGAATATGGCTGGTGGCGGTGCCGGTAAAGCCATGAGGGCTATGGGAGCATTAAAAAGAAGATAATCATATTAAAGAGTTTGAGCAATGACAATATTGGACGGTAAGGCTACTGCAGATGCTATCAAAGAGGAGATTGCACTCAAGGTGGCAGATATAGTCGGCAAGGGTGGCAAAAGGCCGCACCTGGCCGCAATCCTGGTAGGTGAGGACGGAGCCTCTCAAACATATGTGGGTCACAAAGAGAAGGCGTGCAAACAAGTTGGTTTTGATTCTACTCTCCTTCGGTTGCCTAGCGATATTTCGCAGGACCAATTGCTAAAAAAAATCAGGGAAATCAATTCGGATCCCTCGGTAAACGGGTTGATTGTCCAGCTTCCTCTTCCGGAACATATTGATGAACAGCTTGTTATTGAGGCGATAGATCCCGAAAAGGATGTCGATGGTTTCCATCCGGTAAACGTAGGGAAAATGGTACTCGGACTCCCGTCGTTTGTCTCTGCAACACCGGCTGGCATTCTGGAACTTTTAAAAAGGTACAAGATTGAAACTTCCGGTAAACATTGTGTGATAATAGGCAGAAGCAATATTGTCGGGAAACCTGTTGCAAACCTGCTTTTGCAAAAAGGATATCCCGGAGATTGTACGGTAAGTGTGTGTCACAGCCGCACAAAAAACCTTAAGGAGATTACATTGCAGGCAGATATCATAATTGCAGCCCTTGGTGTTGCCGAATTCCTGAAAGGAGATATGGTAAAAGAGGGAGCAATTGTGATAGATGTGGGAATCACAAGGGTAAAAGCCGATAACAAGACCGGCTTCAAACTTTTGGGAGATGTCAAATTTGACGAAGTTGCCCCAAAATGCTCTTACATTACCCCGGTCCCGGGAGGTGTTGGCCCAATGACGATCATCTCTCTGTTGACCAACACCTTGAAGGCTACCGGCAATTAATTGCCACCAGAAACCCTGGAGGTCTCCTCTATTGTTCCTACTCTCCTTTGTTTGTAGGCTTTACCCTTTCCAAAACGATACTGGAAACTCAGGGTAATCCTGCTGCTGCGATATTGGGATTCAAACTTGTAGAATTCCAGGCCAGGGTTTATTGACTCGTTCTTTTCGAGGTTTACCCTGCTCCGGCTTGTCCGAAAAATATCAGTGGCAACCAGAGAGAGGGTTCCTTTGTTTTCAAACATTCCCTTTTTGATTCCCAAGGTTAAATCTGCAACTGGTTCCAGCTCAAAGAGGCCATAAGGGGTTTTCCCTTGGAACCATCCGCTTAGCTCTGCTTTGAGATTGTCAGGCAATAGAAAGGTAAAATTAAGATTCCCTTGAGTGACAAATGAATTCCTGTAAAATCCGGAGTGTTTTGTTTCCCAAAAAGAGTTGTTGAGATTGGCGTTTGCAAGCAGCCACTTTCTTACAGGATATTCGGTTACTGAAAGGTTGATCCCGGCAATGATGGATTTGCCGAAATTATCCCAGTAAAGGGTCTTTTCCTGGACGCTGTTAGTGAAATATGGCATCTGTACTTTTGCATTTCTGATGGTGGTGCCGTTTAATGAAAAGTGGAAGTGGTTGCCAAGACTCAGGCTGAGACTTGCCTGGTTTGCATATTGCGGTTGCAGCTCGGGGTTCCCCATTCCCGAACTGGTAGCATCTATGTAGTATTTCTGCGGGTTGAGCTCTTCATAACCGGGTCTTTCTATCCTGGACGAAAATGACAATCCTATCCTGGTTTTTTCGTTTGGATTGTATCCGATAAAGAGTGTCGGAAAAAAATCCACGTAGTTTTTGTTGGTTGTAGTATCGGCGCTGTACCACTCCCCTTTGGAGCTTGTGAATTCGGCCCGGATACCCCCTTTCAAGGTGAGCTTGGGGGTAATCTGGCCACCTAAGGAGATATAAGATGCGGAAATGTTTTCGGAATAATCAAACAATGTCCCTTTTTGAGGTGCCGTTTCCCATTGATCTCCAATTTTATCCCTCCATATAAGATTATTGTCGGTAATTGAACGGGCTACCTTGATTCCAGCCTCTACTTTCCCTCCGTTGAACACTTCGCTTTCGAAATCGGCCTTGAATGAGTAAATGCTGATTCCCTGGTCGGAGTCGCTTTCAAATATCAAAGGGGATTTTTGACTGGTTGAGCCTGGAGTCGTGTAATTGTTCTCCTGGTAACTCAATCTCCCCGATTTATAGTTGTAATGGTCTGCATTGAAGGTTATCTCGGCTTTATTTTCAAAAAAATGGGTGTAGTTGAGGTTTGCAGAGACGTTGTCAAAATAGATGTCGTTGTTTATAATTGAAGCGGTAACCTCAGCAGGGTGACCATCTGCATAGAGAATGCTTCCTGTGTTGTTGTCGGTCATGTCCTGGTATTCCCTCCACATTCCGCCAACAACAAAACCAATTATATTCTTTTTGTCGATATGGTAATCTGTAGAAAACTTAAGGTTAACCCCCTCGTTGGGCCTGTACATATGAGTGTGGCTCTTTATCATTGAGCCTCCCGTAACATGGGTTTCGGTATCGAATGTATTGAATCCTTCATAGTAGCGTGGAGAGAAGGAGAGAGTGGAATTGACCTTTTCGCTTCTTAAATTTAACATAACTGAACCATCATATCCTTCATAATACTTTTGTTTGTAAGGCGCTGCCATATATGATCCTCTGATTGTCCCGCTTAATCCTTGTGCGAAATTTTTCCTTGTACGTATATTTATGATCCCTCCCGATCCGGAAGCATCATACCTTGCAGAGGGATGGGAGATGATTTCTATTTTGTCGATAGATGATCCCTCTGTACCAGACAAAAGAGATTCAAGATCGGATCCGGAAATATTTGAAGGTCTTCCGTCTATCCATATCTGAACGTTGGATCCGTTAAGTTTGATATTCCCCGAAGGGTCGACACTTACACCTGGAGCCCTTTTTAGGATATCCATGGCATTGCTGCCATCTGTTGATACAGCCTCGGCAACATTCATTACCAGTTTGTCCATTTTTTGCTCTATAACCGGAACCCTGGCAGTAATAACCGCAGATTTTAACACTGCCTTGTCTTCGGAGAGTTCAATGGTACCTAAATCTACCTCTCCGGACATATCCTGGATAATCATTGTAGTATCCTTGAATCCGATAAACGAGACCTTAAGGGCACATTTTGCAGCATTATCGTTTTTCAATACGAAAGAACCATCAATAGAAGTGGTTGTACCACCTAGTATTTGATTGTCATTTGTTTGCAGTATAACGGTAGCAAAGGAAAGGGCGCTTTTGCTCCCTTTCTCTACTACTTTGCCGGTAATTGTCAATATGTTTTTGGCAGAAACCATTGAGATTGTCAAGATTAATGTGAAAAACAGGGTCGATAGTTTGCGTAACATAGATGTGTGAATAAATTAGTAGTTTGTAATGCATGATATATTTTTCACACCTATAGACGACACACCTGATAAAAAAGTTGCATTTTTTTAAATTTAATTTTGGGTACCTACCCTGGAAGCCTCTTCCAGATTCCCGACTTTCCTTGACCTGTATGCTTTTCCCTGCCCAAACCGGAAGGTAAAGGAGAGGGCGATTCGTTGGTTGCTGAACTTGTTTTCAAATATGTACTCTGTACCATCTGGCTCAGAATATTTGGCAGTGGTGGACAGTGTCTTGAAAATATCATAGAACATTAGGGAGATTTGTGCCTTGTTTTGGGCAAAGTTCTTTTTTATTCCGGCATCTATCTGCCCGGTAGGGTCAATGTCAAATTTTCCGTAAGGTATCCCCGATTGGTAAAACCCTGTCAGCTCTGCCTTATAGTCTTTAGGTAACATGAACGTAAGGTTGAAATATCCGTTGGAGAAGAGGGACTCGTTTTTATATTCCTCCGACTTATTGCTAACCTGGGCAATAAAGAGATTCCCATTGAAGGTCAACCAACTGCTAAGCGGATATTCTGATGCCGAGATACTTGCTCCTGCAAAGCTCTGTTTCCCGAAGTTATCCCACTTTATTATTCTTTCTCCACTTTGGGTATCAATAAAGGGAGACTGAATGATGACGTTCTTTGTGAACTGACCGGTCAATGCAAGGTTAAAATGGTTCTTATAGCCTGCCGACAAAGAAAATGTGTTTGTTTTTTCGGGAGTCAGTTCAGGATTACCCTCAATTGAACTTGATGCGTCAATGTACATACGGAAGGGATTCATCTGTCTGAAGTTGGGCCTTTTTATACGGGTGGAGTAGGAGAGTCCCAACCTTAGGTCTGCACTAGGATTGTATCCGGCGAACAGTGTCGGGAAGAGGTCAATGTAATTGGCCGTGGTTTTAGTTCCTGCACTAATCCACTCTCCCTTCGAAGAGGTGTGCTCTGCCCTGAGTCCTCCTTTGAAATTCCATTTGGTGCCTGCCTGGCCCGCAAGTGTCGCGTATAACGCGGTAATATCTTCGTTGTAGCTGAAGAGCGAACTTTGACCGTTATCCTTTTGCCAGAAACCATCAATCAGGTTTTCCATCAACAGGTTGTTGTCTGTTATGCTTCTTGCCCATTTGAAACCAGCTTCACCAATCAACTTTCCTAATATTTTTTGCTGGTGGTCAACTCTTAGGGAATAGATGTTGATACCCTGCTCCGAATTGGTCCGGAACCGGTGCCGGTCCATAATACCCCCGTCGGGTGAGATGGATGTGTTCTTTTGGTCAGCATCTTTGTCAATGTCATAATTTCCCCAGTCTGCATTGATTGTGAACTCATCACCATCACGGATGATATGGGTGTAGTTTAGGTTGGCGTTGATGTAGCCGTAACTATCCTTTCCATCGTTCCTTGTGGTTGTGGTATTGGCCAGCTCTCCGTTGATATAGAGCTTGTTCCATGTGTTGGTTCCCAGATTTGACTTGGTGTTGCTCTTCATGGCATTTATCACGAAACCGGCGATGTTTTTCTTGTCCAGGAACTGGTCCCTGTTGATCCGTATAAGGTTGTTGGAGCTGATCCAGTTTGATCCGGTATTGCCTTTTAGTGCCCGGTCCTCTCCGAAGATTGTGCTGGATGTGATTTTTTCGTAACTCTCCTTGTAATCAGCCGAATAGTTGATTGAGGTGTTGGATTTGTCGTTACGGTAGCTAAGGCTGAGTGCACCGTTGGTCTGGTTCAAAGGTTTATCGTTGGGAGAGATATTATAACTTCCTTTTAAAGAGCCATTCAACCCCTTTGCAAAGTTCTTCTTGGTTTTGATGTTGATAATCCCTCCCGAACCAGAGGCATCATATTTTGCGGAGGGGTGGGCAATTATCTCAATCTTGTCTATGGAAGAGCCATCTGTCCCGCTAAGGAGTATTTGCAGCTCTTCTCCGCTCAGGTTGGAAGGCCTTCCGTCTATCCAAACTTGTACACTATTGCCGTTCAGAAGTATGTTCCCGGATGGATCTACAGAAACTCCAGGTGCCTTACGGAGCACCTCCAACGCATTGCTCCCTTGTGTGGCTACAGATTCCGAAACATTCATCACAATTTTGTCCAGTTTTTGCTCAATCACCGGCACTTTGGCGGTAACAACAGCACTGGTGAGGTTTGACTGGGACGATATGAGAGGAATCTTTCCAACGTCAATCGACGTAATGCTGTTTTCCAGTGTAATGGGTATGATGGTATCCAGGAAGCCTATAAATGATACTTTTAAGATGAAATTTCCTGCTGCATCAGTGCTGAGTACGAATGCACCGTCATCGGAAGATGTGGTGCCGCAAATGGTTTTGTTATCTGCGTCGGCAAGGCAGATTGTGGCATATGACAGGGCATTCCCGTTCTCTTTTTCGATAACTATACCCCTTATAGAGACTTTGGAAGATGCTGTTGCATCTATGTGGAGCATTGAAAGAATTATAAATAGCAGTGAAAGAGCTTTTGTTTTCATTACATCAATTATTAAGGTTAGAAATTTGCACACTTCACCAACACTTAAAGACTGATGTTGTAATATCTTCTATTTTAAAAGGTTATTTTACATACTTTGGAAGATCGGACAGGGTTATTCCCAGCATCTCCATCTTTTTTAGAATCAAAGGGAGCTCATCGTTTACGAATATGTCTCTTTGCATAGACAATATTTTCTTTTTTGCACCTGGTTCGACAAAGAATCCAACTCCCCGTTTGTTGTAAATGATAGTTGATCCGGTAAGGTGTTCGTAGGTACGCAGGATTGTATTTGGGTTTACACCAAGGATACTCCCGAGTTCCCTGACCGAGGGAATCCTCTCCTCCTCTGGCCACTCTCCGGATAATATCCTTTCACAGATATTGTCGGAAATTTGCAGGTATATAGGTTTGTGTTCATTGAATTCCATGATTGTTAGTATTGAATGGTTTTCATTTTATGGTAAGCTGCGGCAAGTGCTCCTACCGGAAATGCTATGTTGTAGACCATACTCAGCAGGGTTATTACAGATTTTAATCCAGGATATGTGTCAAACATATTCATCTTGCTCATCTCTTGCAGGCTGCTGATTTGAATGCTCACTGAGTTCGTGGTTGTTCTTATTTGCTCCAACTGGCTGTCATATACGTAAAGGAACAGGATGGATATTATTGCTATGAAGATTACAAAAATCAGGGCTGTTGAGAGTATTGTCTTGATAATCTTGCTCTCTCGGAACATAAGATTGCCTGCAAAGGCAAAGAGAGGCAAAACAGAGAGGTCGGCTAGGCTGCTTATGCTAAAAGTCATGGGACTCTCCTTGCTGAATATGAAATATTCGAACAATGATGGCCGGACTATGGCAACCAAAGTGTCAGTTACAATCAGTGTAGAGAAAATAACAAAGGGGAAAATGACCAATGATATCAATATCATCGAAAGGAATTTCTCATTGACTGAAGCGGGAAGGGTTATGTAGTCAATACCCATTTTTCTGTGGTTAAAGCTTTTGTAAAGAGCAAATGGGGCCAGAAATGCTACAATAAATGAAACTGTCATAATGAAAGAGGAGCGGGACATCATGCTCATAGCAGGTGAGCTGGACAACAAGACACCAAGCAGCACAAATCCAATATATGCAAGGGCAACTGCCATACAATTTTTAAGAATCAATGGAATCCTTTCGGTAAGCTCTTTTCTGAAAAGCTTTCCAAACCTGTTTATATCAAAATGTTTTTTCATGGCTTTATTGAAGGTTTGAGTTGAATATGTTTTTAATCTCCTCTTTGTTTTTAATTACTGTATTGAACAGAGCCTCAATGTTTACTGCAGACTCTTCTCCGGTAACATTTTTTGCAACAGATAGATAGCCCCCGGGAGTGCTTTCGCTGTACAACGCTTTTTCATCGGTCTTCCCGGAAAATTTGAAGGTAAGTTTGGAAGAAATATTTGCTATTGACTCGTTGAGTAATACCTTGTTGGTATCCAGAATTATAATCGGGTCGATCAGGTTTTCTAGATCCCTTACCTGATGTGTGGAGATGATTATGCAACAATCTTCGTCTGCCGAACGGGCAATGATCTTCCGTAGTTGTGATTTCGAAGGTATATCCAAGCCGTTGCTGGGCTCATCCAGTAATAGAAGTTTTACATTGGCCGATAAGGCAAAAGCAATTATCGCTTTCTTTTGCTGACCATATGAGAGTTTCCCGAATTTTTGATCACCGTCTACTTCGAACTCCGAAAGGATTGCGGCAAATTTCATAAAGTCAAACCTAGGGTAAAACTGGCCTCTGCCTTTAACGTATTTGTTTACAATCATATCCGGAGGAGTAAAATCTTCGGGAACAAATATTATCTCTTCGAGAAACCCGGGGCGTCTTTTAAATGGTATTTGCCCCATTACCTCGCACTTCCCATCCTTTACAGGTAGCAACCCGCCGATGATCTTTAGCAGGGTAGTCTTGCCAACTCCGTTCTGCCCCAGCAATCCATAAATATTTCCTGGAAGCAAATTTAACGAAATGTCAGTCAGAACTCTTTTCCGTGAATAGTTAAAACTAAGATTTTCAATTTGTATCATATTCTTTGATTTTATAGAGTCTTGGTGTATTAGTGAAGTAGTGCACTGCGAAGGTAAGCGAGAAAAAATAATTTGCAAAATTTTTTTAAATATTTTTTATATATATTTGGAAAGAATTGATTTATAGAATAAAAAAATGATAAATAAATTGTATGCCAATAAGATTATTAATACTGTTCTAATCTTGTCATTGCTTTTTTTTGGGTTAAATCTAGAGGCACAGGAGATGAAAGCCAATGCAGATTCGTTGAAAAAAATGGTGTTCACCTTGGCATCCGACTCCCTAAAAGGTAGATTTCCAGGTACTTTTGAGGATTCTTTGACTGCTGCATATATTGCCGGCAAGTTGTCCCAAGCTGGTCTGATTCCCTTGATAGGGGATTCTTATCTGATTCCTTTTGAGATTACATTATACAGGGAAGTTTGTGAAAACTCTTCGGTCAAGATAGGGGGCAGGGAACTGATTGCAGGAGAGGAGTTCGCTGTCAATCCATTGTCCCCAGAGGCTTTGGTCAAAGGAGAAGTAGCGGATGCAACAAACATGGGAATGGCTCAAGAAAAGATTGCTTTTTTGAAAATTTCACGTGATTCGGTCGTTTTTAAGGTGACTGGTTTGAAGGAAAGAGGTTTTGAAGCTTTGCTGTTTTACGATAGCACTAGCAGCAACATCTCATTCGGAAAATTAAACGGAGCAGGGTTCCCTATTCCGGTATTGTCGGTATCTCCCGGTGTAGCATCAGAATTGATTGAAAAGAGCGGGACCACGATTACAATAAGTACAAATACCAGGGTAGTCAAAGCCAAAACGTATAATGTAGCCGGGATAACGCCAGGTGAAAACAGAAACTTTATATTAGCCGGGGCCCACTATGACCATCTGGGATTTGGCGGAACAGGTTCCGGAAGTGTCAGGTCCGGAGAGGATAAAATTCATCCCGGAGCTGATGATAACGCCAGCGGTGTCTCCTCTGTTTTGGAGGTTGCACGATTGTTGACTGTAAATCAGTTTGGTGACAAATCTGAAAAGAGATTCGCTGTTGCCGCATTCGGTGCAGAGGAGAGGGGCTTGATTGGTTCTGCCATACTTGCAGATACTCTTATGAAACTTGGTCGTTTGCCTGGCTTGATGATTAATTTAGATATGGTTGGCCGGCTGAGGGATAGTAAGTTACAGGCTGGTGGTGTCGGAACCTTCGAAGAGGCTGACTCTTTGCTTGCTGCAATAAACAGTAATTTTGGGTTTGACCTGGTTTCAACAAAAACGGGGTCCGGTCCGTCGGATCACTCATCGTTTAACTCAAAAAAAATACCGGTCCTTTATTTTACAACAGGAGTCCACAGTGAGTACCATACACCTGCCGATAGTGCTGCTTTGGTGAATATTAACGGACTTGCAAAGGTCACCGATTTTATTGCAACACTAATAACACACTCTGTCACTCCTTCATTCAACCCGAAATATATACAGCTTGAGGAGTCTTCCATGCCTTCCAGGAATAGTTTTAAAGTGACGTTGGGTATAATACCCGACTTCACATACGATAAAGGTGACGGATTCCGTATAGGGCCTGTTTCGGATGGTCGTCCTGCCCAAAAAGCAGGTTTGCTGGAAGGCGATATAATTGTGGAGATGGGAGGCAGGAAAATTGCCAATATTTACGATTACATGTCGGCCCTTGGCCAAATCAAGAAAGGGGAGATTGTAGAGGTCTGCTTTATAAGGGACGGAAGCCAAAAGAATGTCAAGATTGAACTTTAAAACCAATAATATTTATGAAGAGTTTTGCTGCGTGGAGCCTTGCAGTACTGATAACCCTTACGGCTGTTTATTATCAGAGGATGACAGGTCCTACCAATCCGAAAAGAGTCTCATTCGACACCGAACAGGGTGATTACAAGGCCAAGTTTGAAAGGAGTCTTGATACAAGTGTGCCATTTGAGAATGACAGTTATGTAAAACACTCATCCAACTTGGAGGTAAGGATCACTCCGGCTCCCGAAAATGCCAATATGAACATTGATTGGAGGAGGTATCCGGGTAACGACTCCCTGGTCAGGGTGGTGGCAACCAGCTCTTCGGGATTATTCTCATTTAGCTTACCCTCCCAACCACCTGCAGGCAAGATTGCCTATAACCCTGTCCTTGTAATTGACGGAAATGAGTATGGTTTGGACGAAGAAATAATACTCAGGTACAAAGCACCGGTTCCTGCACTTACCCTTGTCCCTCATATATTGCTAATGTTTGTAGCAATGTTTTTTTCCAACTATGTTGGTATAGCTGCCCTTCTTAAAATAAGGAATGCCTCATTTTTTGCAATGTTAACAATGATAACTCTTTTTGCTGGAGGGCTTGTACTTGGTCCTCTCGTGCAAAAGGCAGCATTTGGAGAGTACTGGACGGGCTGGCCCTTTGGAGGTGATCTGACAGATACCAAAACTCTGTTTGCTTTTCTTATATGGTTAGCCGCCTGGTATTTTAACCGTAAAAAGGGCAGGAGGTACCTTTATGTTTTGGCCTCTGTTGTGATGATGCTGGTATACACGATACCCCACAGCACAGCCGGGAGCGAGTTTGACTATGAGCGGGGTATCGTTGTTACGGGAGGAGATTAACCCCCTTTGCTAATATTTATGACTATCAGCTTTGTTAAGATCCTGTTCGTTGATTTTTGTACGGGTCAGAGACCTCCATACATAAATCACATATGCAAGGACAAAAGGAATGAACAGTGATGCGTAAGCCATAACCTTCAATGTGAATTCACTCGAAGAGCTGTTGTAAAGAGTGAGTGATTGCTGGACGTTGTATGTAGAGACAAAGAAAGCTGTGTTGTTAAAGGCTGCACCAATCAAAATGCTCCACACTGCCAGCACTACTCCTCCACCTGTAACGAAAAAACTGTATTTCCCTTTGGAAAACATCACGCTGCCCAATCCGTAAAGCACAAGAATAACACCAGCAAGCAACATTACTGCAGGCCAGATCAGCTCTATCATGTTAAAGAAATATTTGTATCTCACTGGTGATATGAATCCGTTCTCGGGACTTACAGAGTATCCGGTCATCGTAAAGAGGTGTACAAGTAACAGGACAAATGCCAAAACAAATGCAGTCCCTGTCACCTTGACCTGGGCCTTCGCTTTTGCAACTAATGAGTCCATCTCTATTTGCTTGATCACATATAGCAAACCAAGAGTCCTGGCAGCAAAGTACACAACCAGCCCGGTCAAAAGGTTGAATGGAACAGTGATGGCATCTAATCCGTGCCAACCATTTGTCCATTTGGAAATAACCTGGTTGTCGAAAGATGTAATGCTCATTTTATCCATGGTAAAGGCACCTCCAGTGAAAAACGTGCCCACAGCGACACCTAACAGGATTGGACCAAGGGAGCCGTTAAGAAACAAAAACGTTTCGTAGGTTTTGCCTCCTAAAAGATTGCCGGCTTTGCCGCGGTATTCAAATGAGACTGCCTGGATAACAAAAAGGAAGAGGATTGCCATCCATAACCAATAAGCTCCGCCAAAGCTTGTGGAATAGTATAGGGGAAAGGAGGCGAACATTGCTCCTCCAAAAGTTACCAAAGTTGTGAAAGTCAGTTCCCACTTGTGCCCAAGGGCATTGATCAGAAGGGTCTTTTCGGTTTCGCTCTTTGCTATACCAAAGATGAGGGACTGCCCACCCTGGACAAACATAAGAAACACCAGCAGAGATCCCAAAAGGGTTACTACCAGCCACCAGTAATGTTGAAGAAAATATATCATAGTTGTTGATTTTAAGGTTGTTGATTTTATGCAGCAGGACCTTTCCGGATTACTTTGTATAAAATAGTGAGTTCGGCAGCCAAAAGCACAGAGAATAACAGGAAAAACATGATTGTGGTGGTCATTACTGCGGACGGACTTACTCCGGAGAGTGATGCTCCGGTAGTCAAAAGGTCCTGAATTGTCCATGGCTGCCTGCCAACCTCAGCAACAATCCATCCTGCCTGGGTGCAAATATAAACCAGAGGAATACTGATTATTGCCAGTAAATGAAACCATTTGAATCTGGTCAGCAACTCTTTCCTGTCCAAGTATATGGCCAACCCAAAAAGCAGCAGGAAAAACCCACCCAGAATGACCATGATGTGGAATGCATAGAAGGTGAGAGGGACGTTAGGTACAATGTCGGTTGGCTTCTCGATGAATCCGTATCCAAAATGGGGGTAATTTTCCATAAGATGCCCAAGCGCAGTCTCTTTACCCTCTTCGTCACCGGCTTCTTTGGCCTTGTGGTATGTGGCCAACGCCTCAACCGCAATCTTTCCACGCCTCATTCGCTCTTTGACGGAAAGAGCTGTTTGCTCGTTTCCAAATTCGTCTGTGTAGGTGTAACCACCCTGTATTATATCTTCTATTCCGGGAACAAATGTGTCCATTTTGCGATCCACCAGCAGAGATAGTCCTTGAGGTATGGATATGTTGATCAGGAAGGGATTTTGTAGTGCGTAACCTAGAGAATCTGTCTCAAGCCTGGATATCATCTTTTTTGGGTTGAGAATTCCAAATGCTACAATGGGTGTTCCGTTCTTGCTTTTGTAAAGGCCTTCCATTGCTGCCAGCTTCATTGGTTGTTTTTTTGCAACATGGTATGCTGACCCGTCTCCTGACCAAATCAGGACAACAAGTGATATCATACCAAAAACCGAAGCAATCCGTATGCTTTTCCTGGAAAATTCATCTTCCCTTTTCTTTAAAAGATACCACGAAGATATTCCGATAACAACAACTGCAGCAATGACAAAGCAATTTGTAACTGTATGGATGAATTTGTTTATGGCAACAGGAGACAAGGCAACAGCCCAAAAATCGACCATTTCATTCCTGGCAGTATCTGGATTGAATTCCATTCCTGCCGGATACTGCATCCAAGCATTTGCCACAAGTATCCAAAGTGCAGACAGAATGGTCCCGATTGCTACGAGCCAGGTAGAAAGTAAATGGGCTTTTTTGCTGACTTTATCCCATCCGAAGAACATGATGGCAAAAAAGGTGCTTTCAAGGAAAAACGCAAAAATACCCTCGATTGCAAGTGGAGCACCAAAAATATCCCCCACAAACCATGAATAGTTGCTCCAGTTTGTCCCGAATTGGAACTCCAGAATGATTCCTGTAGCGACTCCGATTGCAAAATTGATTGCAAAAATCTTCATCCAGAATTTTGTGGTTCTTTTCCAGAACTCGTTGCCGGTCCTCACATAGTATGTTTCCATTATGGCAATAATAAAACCCAGACCAATGGTCAGGGGGACAAATAGCCAGTGAAACATAGCAGTCAGCGCAAACTGAAGTCTCGAAAGACCTAGTAAAGAAGCTAATAGCATAATTGTATAGTTTAGGTTGTTTTAGTTTTTCTAGTCTGGTGATGTTAGCTGGTTAATAACGTGATTGCTTTTTTCTTCGGTAGTATTGTAGACACCTAATTCGCTTTTAAAAAAGAAAAGCTTAAGAACAAAAAACATAATGAACAACTTTATGAGGATAATCAGCCAAAGGGTTTTTCCTAAGGTCATGCCTTTGAACCCCTCATAATAAAATAGCCAGATACGTTTTACAAGTGACTTTGCCATAGTCAAATTTTCAACTAAGATAGTACTTTTTTGTAAAAAAACTGAGGGTATTCCCAATTTATAGGTTCTCTTGTTGTATATTTGTAAAAACAATAAGCTTTATGGAAAGAAGAAATTTTATAAAGAGCGCACTGTTGGGTGGACTTGCAGGTGCAGCAAGTTTGAGGGGCAATGGCCTCTTGGGTGCAACAAGCATGAGTGTCTCTCAGGATAATGACTTGGTCGCTGTAATGGGCGGAGAGCCTGCCCAAATGTATAAAAAGGCAATTGAAGCCATGGGAGGAATGTCCAGGTTTGTCAAGAAGGGTCAAAAGATTGTGGTTAAACCAAACATCGGATGGGACAAATCCCCTGAGCTGGCTGCAAACACAAATCCGGAGCTGGTAGCGGCAATCGTTAAGGATTGCTTTGCGGCGGGCGCCTCTGAGGTTACGGTATTTGACAATACATGTGACGAATGGCAGGCCTGTTACAGAAACAGCGGAATCGAAAATGCCGCAAAATCTGCCGGTGCAAAGATGGCATTTGCCCATGACGAAAAATATTACAAAACCGTCAAGTTGCCAAAGGCAGTGAGGATGAAAGAGGTAAAGATACACGAAGCTATCGTGGATTGTGATGCTTGGATAAACGTACCAATCCTTAAAAACCACGGTGGAGCAAGGATGACTATCTCAATGAAAAATTTCATGGGAATCGTTTGGGACAGGAGGTATATGCACGCCAACGATTTGCAGCAATGTATCGCTGATTGCTCCACATACGATAAAATGCCGGTACTCAACATCGTCGATGCTTACAGGATTATGACTCAGAACGGACCAAAAGGTAAAAGCCCTGAGGATGTACAGATGCCCAAGGCTCTTTTTGCATCTACCGACATAGTAGCTGTAGATGCGGCAGCGGTAAGGTTCTTTGCGCAGTTCAGAGATATGAAAGTTGAGGAGGTCTCCCATATTGGCTTGGCAGAGAAGATGAGGATAGGCACGTCTGACCTCAGTAAGCTTAAAGTTGAGAGAATAAGGCTGGGATAGTTATGTACAAGGTATTGAAAAGAACAAGGGTGGTGATTTCACTACTCTTTATAATAGCCATAACCGCATCATTCATCTATTTCGTAAACAGGGATTCTTCGGTTTTCTCGTTCTTCCTTAAATTACAGTTTGTGCCATCAATGTTGGGCGTTTTTTCCGGAGGAGCTTTGGTTTTTGGCTTTCTAATGACCCTCACCTTGCTTTTTGGAAGAATATATTGCTCCACACTGTGTCCAATGGGTACTTTCCAGGACATAGTCACAAAGATTGCATCGATGTTCAAGTCCAAGAAGGCCCGACGTTTCAAGTTCTCATCTGCGAATAAATTGAGATACGTTACCCTGGCAATTGTCTTTTTGTTCTTGGTAGCCGGGATATCATTGCCCCTGGGTTACCTCGATCCCTATTCGGCATGGGGAAGGATCTCAAGCGAAGTCATCAGCAGGTCTGAGCAATTGATCCACAATGGTGTATCACTGGTGTTCCCGGATTCGGTCTATTTCAGGAGTTACTCCCATTTTACAGCTGCATCTTTTTTCTTTGCGCTCTCTTTTTTGATTCTTGTAGGAATATTCAGTTCGATGAGAGGCCGGTTGTATTGCAATACAATATGTCCTGTCGGGGCATTTCTGGGCTTGGTTTCCAAAGCCGCAATCTTTAGGCCTGCCATAAATAAGAGTTTATGTACCAAATGCCAGTTGTGTGTTTTGAAGTGCAAGGCCCAGTGTATTGACCTTAAGGAGCAGACAATAGATTCAAGCAGATGCGTGGGGTGTTTTGATTGCATGGAGGTTTGCAAAAACGGGGGTATTTCGTACCAGCTTGCCTACGTTAAAACTCAAAATGGGAATAATTCTCCGGCTCCTGTTTCCAAGGACAGAAGGTCTGCGTTGATTGCAATGGGATTGTTGGGGACTGCACTTGCTTCAAAGGCAATGAACCTTGGGCCGGTAGTTTCTTCAAAGCCCAAAATTACCGGAATCGCTCCTCCGGGAGCTCAGAGTACGGAGCATTTGTTGAAAAACTGTACTGCGTGCCATGCTTGTATAGCAGCATGCCCCAACAATATCATAAAACCAGCCACAACTGAGTATGGCCTTGACGGAGTACTGTTTCCGGTCCTGAATTTTGACAAACACTTTTGCAGTTATGAGTGTAACGAATGCTCCAAAGTATGTCCTAACAATGCAATCATGCCAATAGCTCTGGAAGAGAAGAAAGTTACACAGGTGGGACAAGTCCGTTTTTTCCTGGAAAGATGCATTGTCCATACAGACGGAACTGATTGCGGTGCTTGTGATGAACATTGCCCGACAAAGGCAATAACAATGGTCCCTTACGGAGATAGCCCTCTTTACATTCCAAGTGTAGATGTCTCATTTTGCATAGGGTGCGGTGCTTGTGAGTATATCTGCCCTGCAATACCACTAAAAGCAATGATAGTCCATGCGTTACCTGTACAAGGCACCGCCCAGGCACCTACTTTGGATAAACAGGAAAAAATCGAGGTTGACGATTTTGGTTTTTAGTCTGATTTCTATTTTTTCAAGAGTCCGGGTCTCAGTCGTTGGGTTCGCTCAATTGACTGGGACTCTTGCCATTCTTTTATAAGTTTGGGGTTTCCGCTCAAAAGGACATCGGGGACTCTCCATCCGTTGAATACGGCTGGCCGGGTATAGACAGGTGGTGCAAGCAAATTGTCCTGGAATGAATCACTCAATGCAGATGTTTCGTCCGAAATTGCACCAGGGATAAGCCTTACAACAGAGTCACACAGCACAGCTGCCGGAATTTCCCCTCCGCTAAGGACGTAATCTCCGATGGAAATTTCCCTTGTCACAAGGTGTTCCCTTATCCGATGATCCACGCCTTTGTAATGGCCGCACAAAATAATCAAATTGCCCTTGAGTGAAAGGGTGTTCGAAATCTGTTGATCCAAGATCTCTCCATCAGGACTCATGTAGATTACCTCATCGTAATCACGTTCTTTTTTAAGATTTTCAATTATTGTATACACAGGCTCAATCATGATCACCATACCTGCATCACCACCAAAGGGATAATCGTCTGTCTGGCGATATTTGCCCTTGCCATAATCCCTGATATTGTGAATGTGTATCTGGACCAGGCCTTTTTCGCGTGCTCTTTTTACAATAGAATGATTTAGCGGACTTTCAAGAAGTTCGGGAAGTACAGAAAGGATGTCTATTCTAATCATGGTGCAAATTTACATAAATCACAGGGTTAGCAAACTTTTTTTGTATATTTGCGGGTTAATAAACCTTTTTTGTCTTAATACTATGACCCAGGACACACTCAACTCTGCTCCCAAGGAGCAATTCGAGGATAATAAAAACCTTGAAAATGAAAATAATGCAGAGCAGTCAGAGCATTCAACGGAAAACTCCGTACAGGAATCACAAGACTCTTCGAGACCAGACTTCAATGAAATGACCCTGAAAGATATTGTTCAATATTTTCAGGAGTTGCTCGAGAGGGGGGATCAACAGGAGATGTACAAGTATTCCGATACAATAAAAGCTGCTTTTTACAAGACTCTCAAAAAGGAGAAGATAGCTTTAGGCATTATCTTTCCTCAGAATGAGGAGAGTCTCGAACAGGAGGAGGGTGACGTGGTTTCCGTAAACCCTTTTGCCGAACTGGAAAGAGGGTTCAAAGAGTTGTACAATAAATACAAGCTGGAACGCAGTGTCTTCTTGCATTCATTGGAAAAGAACAAGGAGGAGAATCTGGTTTTAAAGAACAGGATTATTGAAGAACTGAAGGATCTTTTGGAAAAGCAGGAGGACTTGCAGCATACGTTTCCTACATTCCGTGAGCTCCAAAACAGATGGAAGTCAATAGGTCCTGTTCCTCAGTCGCATACCAAGGACTTATGGGAAAACTACCAATTCCTGATTGAGAAGTTTTATGATTTTGTAAAAATCAATAACGAGTTAAGGGATCTCGACCTTAAGAAAAACCTAGAACTTAAGGCTGAGTTATGCACAAAGGCAGAGGAGTTGATGAATGAACCCAACATAGTCCTTTCTTTCCGCAAACTTCAAAAATACCATGAGGAGTGGAGGGAGCTTGGACCTGTCCCAAAGGAACTAAGGGAGGAAATTTGGGAGCGGTTCAAAAAGGCAACCACAAATATTAACAAACGCCAACAGGAGTATTTTGAAGGGCTGAAGGCTGACCATAAACAAAATCTTGAGCTAAAAACTGCCTTGTGTGAAAAAGCCGAGATTATTGCCGGAAATAAGGATGGCGAAAAGGACTGGAACACACTTTCCAAAGAGATGGAAACGTTACAGGAAGAATGGAAGACAATAGGTTTTGCATCGAAGAAGGACAATCAAAGGATTTATGACCGTTTCCGCGCCGCATGCGATAAGTTCTACGAAGAGAAACGCCATTTTTACTCCGGATTCAAAAAAGAGATGCAAGAAAACCTGGAGAAAAAGATAGCCCTTTGCGAACAGGCAGAGGCATTAAAGGATAGTGAGGACTGGAAAAAAGCTACAGACCAACTTATCTCCCTTCAAAAAAAGTGGAAGGAGATCGGACCTGTTGCCAGAAAACAATCGGATGCCGTATGGAAACGTTTTCGTGCAGCATGTGACCATTTTTTCGAAAGGAAATCAACACACTTTTCTTCGGTAGAGGAAAACTATGAAGATAACCTAAACCTCAAAAAGGAACTGATTAACGAGATCAACGAATACAAACCGGACAGCGTCACTGCCGAGAACCTTGCAGCGTTCAGGGATTTCCAGAACCGTTGGAGCGAAATAGGATTCGTTCCGCTTAAGGAGAAGGAGAGGATCCAGGCCGAGTACCGGCATGCAATGGATTCCAAGTTTGCGGAGTTCCGTAGCAACGAAAACGAAAATAAATTCGGGAGGTTCAAGAAACACATAAAGGAACTCAAGGGCTCCGGTAAAGGCGACAAGGGAATCAAGGTAGAAAGGGACAAGCTGTTCCAGAAATTTCGTCAATTGGAGCAAGATATAGCATTGTGGGAAAACAATATAGGCTTCTTTGCCAAATCCAAAAATGCGGACAATATTATTAACGATATAGAGAAGAAGATCTCCAAGGCAAAAGAGGAGATGATACAGATTGAGGAGAAAATCAAGCTAATCGATAAACAATACGAATAGGTTATATGAATAAAAATTCCATTCTTGGATTTGTACTGATTGGTGCAATATTGATCGGATTCAGTTGGTACAATTCCAAAATATTCAAAGAACAAGAGGCCATAAAGGCATTTGAGGACTCTGTAAGGCTCGCCCAAAATCCATTGCCCCAACCTTTAGCAGAGGATACAATGCAAGTTGTACCGGGAACTCCGGGTGTAACATTGCAGGAATCTCTTGCAGGGACTGACAGCCTTAACGGGTCTATATACAAATACCCGTTGTTATCCCAAGCCAGTTCTGCCCAGGAGAGCAGGGCCATTCTGGAAAATGATAAGATTCTTGTAGAGTTTTCCAGTATCGGAGCCAAACCTGTAAATGTCAAAATAAAAGATTATTATACATACGATAGTCTGGATCTGATGTTGATCAGGGAAAGTGGGTCCAGGTTTTCCCTGGATTTCTATGCCGGTGAACAACTATCTACCTCAAACTTTAGCTTCCGCGAGCATTCTGCCTCACCCGGGGAGTTGGTCTACAGATTATATATGGACTCCCTGTCATACCTAGAATACACCTATACGCTTGCAGAGGGTAGCCATATGGTTGATCTGAACATTGCATTTGTAGGGATGAACAAACACATACCGCGCAATCAATCCTTCATGGATATTGAGTGGACAGTAGATATTCCAAGGCAGGAGAAGGGATACGACAACGAAAAGAACTATTCTACCATTGTGTACAAACATCCCAACACACCATCTGTAGAGGACCTTGGACTAAGAAAGGATGATGCCTCTGAGGAGGTCAGGGTTGGTATCAATTGGGTCGCTTTCCAGCAGCAGTTTTTTTCGGCAATTATTGTTGCCAAGGATAACTTCAGCAGTGGCAACCTTGCCTACCGTTTTTATCCCGAAAATGATCCTGACAGGAAGCTGATGAATTGCACTGCCAGAATGGAGGTTGCATACAACGGAGCAGATGTTGCAAATATCCCGCTCCAGTTTTATTTTGGTCCGAATCACTTCAAAACCCTCAAGTCTTACGATATGGGTTTTGAAAAGATTGTTCCTCTCGGGGGTTGGCTGATAGGTTGGATAAACCGTTATGTTATCATCTTCGTCTTTGATTTCTTAGGGAAGTTCATTGGAAACTATGGAATTATAATCCTGATCCTGACAATCCTGATCAAACTGGTGATATCTCCGCTTACAATGAAATCTTATATGTCATCTGCAAAGATGAGGGTCCTTAAACCCGAAGTGGACAAGATAAATGCCAAGTATCCCAAACAGGAGGATGCCATGAAAAAACAGCAGGAGACAATGGCATTGTACAACAAAACAGGTGTCAGCATGTTTGGAGGCTGTCTGCCAATGTTGCTTCAGTTTCCCATCCTTTTTGCAATGTTCCGGTTTTTCCCCTCATCATTTGAGTTAAGGCAGGAGGGCTTTTTGTGGGCAGAGGACCTTAGTGCCTATGACTCAATCCTGGACCTTCCATTCACGATTCCTCTGTTTGGAGACCATGTGAGTCTTTTTGCACTGCTGATGGCTGTTTCGATGTTCTTTTATTCGAGGATGAACATAGACCAGATGAACTCTGGACCGCAAATGGCCGGGATGAAGTTCATGTCCCTTTATTTTATGCCAATTTTCCTGCTTTTCCTCGGAAATAACTTTTCCAGCGGACTAAGTTATTATTACCTCCTCTCCAATCTGATCACTATGGGACAGACTTGGGTTATCAGGAAATATTTTGTTGACGAAGATAAAATCCTTGCTCAATTAAAAGAGAGGGCAGCTGCACCCAAGAAAAAATCAAAATTCCAGGAGAGACTTGATTCGGCCTATAAAGCCCAACAGCAGCAAATAAAAAACAGAAAATGATAAACAATAAGGAATTGGAAAAACTTTTGGAAAATCTGCCATCAACTGTA
This sequence comes from Bacteroidia bacterium, assembly GCA_009929175.1. Lineage (GTDB taxonomy): Bacteria > Bacteroidota > Bacteroidia > Bacteroidales > UBA932 > Bact-08. The sequence goes on from SABC01000006.1 coordinate 36,549, forward strand.
AGGTTGGTGGCAGTTTCCAAATTCAAGCCTGACGAATCAATCATGGAGGCCTATAAATTCGGCCTAAGGGATTTTGGCGAAAACAGGCCTCAGGAGTTAAGCAAAAAAATGGAGCAGCTGCCAGGAGACATCAAGTGGCATTTCATCGGACATCTGCAGACCAACAAGATTAAACTGATTATTGAGAAAGTCCATTTGATTCACTCAGTAGATAGTGAAAAGTTACTCTTAGCAATCAACAATGAGGCTCAAAAGAGGGGCATTACTGTAAATTGTCTTTTGCAAGTATATATTGCAACCGAAGAGAGCAAGCAGGGGTTGGACAGGGATGAATTATTTGGAATATTGGCAAGAAGAGAGCAGCTTTCAAACATAAGGATTTGCGGATTAATGGGAATGGCTTCATTTACCAATGACCTGGAGAGAGTCGGTGCCGAATTTGCCGGACTCAAAGAGCTCTTTGATGTGGTAAGGAAGGAAAATCCATCAATTTCCGATGTGTTCTGCGAATTGTCCATGGGAATGTCCGGAGATTACAAAGTTGCAGTGCAACATGGCAGTACAATTGTCAGGATTGGCTCAACAATTTTTGGTGAAAGAACCTGATTCCAATTCGTATTGCCAATTGATTGGTGTTTTGCCCAAGGATTCCAGTATTTGATTGGTTCTGGAAAAGTGCTTGCATCCAAAAAAAGCACCTCTTGCAAGAGGGGAGGGGTGGGCAGCCTCAAGTACATAATGTTTACTTTTGTCTATGAGATCACTTTTGCCTTTGGCAAAGTTCCCCCAAAGTAAAAAAACAATCCCGCTCCTGTTATCGGAGAGTTTCCTGATTATTGCATCTGTAAAGAGATTCCAGCCGTACTTGCTATGGGAAGCTGCCTGACCTGCCCTTACTGTCAGAATGGCGTTGAGTAGGAAAACCCCCTGAACAGCCCATCTTTCAAGGTTACCTGACTCCAGTGGCTCAATACCCAGGTCGTTTTTTAGCTCTTTGAATATATTCACAAGTGATGGAGGAGGTGGAACCCCGTCCGGTACAGAAAAGGAGAGTCCGTGTGCTTGCCCCGGACCATGATAAGGATCCTGGCCAAGTATCACAACCTTAACCTTGTCAAAAGGAGTGAGGCGAAATGCATTGAATATTTCGTTGCCTTTGGGGTAAATCCTTATCCCTTGTGCTACATCTTTTTTGATAAGCGAAGTAAGTTCCTTGAAGTATTCTTTCGAAAACTCTTCCCTCAATTGTTCTTTCCACGAACTTTCTATGCTTATTTCCATACCACAATTTTACTCTTCAAATATTTTTGACAGCACATCAGAAATATGTCTAACATATTCGAATTTTAGACCTTTTACGTAGATTTCTTTTATCTCCTTCACATCCTTTTCGTTGTCGACAGAGAGATAAATTGTGCTGATGCCAGCCCTCTTTGCAGCCAAAATCTTCTCTTTGATTCCTCCAACCGGTAATACTTTACCTCGGAGTGTGATTTCCCCGGTCATGGCAATACCTTTACGGACACTTTTCTTTCTGAAAGCCGAAGCCATTGCCGAGACCATTGTTATCCCTGCTGAGGGTCCGTCTTTTGGAATAGCACCTTCAGGTACGTGAACGTGGATATCCCGTTCCGAGAACTCTTTAGTGGTGAGCTTCAAAAGTTGAGGGTTGGCTTTAAGGTATTGGTAAGCAATTGTGGCTGACTCCTTCATGACATCACCGAGGTTCCCGGTTGTTGTCAGCATTCCTTTTCCTTTGCTCAGGCTGCACTCAATGAAGAGTATTTCCCCTCCATTTTGGGTCCATGCCAGACCGGTCACAACACCAGGTGCCTCGTTCCCCTTTTGGATATCCGGAGTATAAACAGGGAGTCCAAGGATATCCCTGACCTCTTTTTTTCCGTAAACAGAAGGGTATTCCTCACCAATAGCTACGTTTTTGGCTGTTACCCTGGCCAGTTTTGCAATCTGGCGGTCCAGGCCCCTTACACCGGATTCCCGGGTATATTCATCGATTACAGCTTCCAGCCCGCTCTTGTTGATTTTCAATTGCCCCTTGGAAAGTCCGTGGGCTTCCATTTGTTTGGGTATAAGATAATCCTTTGCTATATGGAATTTTTCCTCCGCAAGGTAACCGCTAACGTTTATCATCTCCATCCTGTCCCTCAGGGCAGGGTGTATTGTGCTTATGTTGTTTGCAGTTGTAATGAAGAGAACTTTGGACAGGTCGTAGTCGATGTCCAGGTAGTTGTCGTGGAATGCTGTGTTTTGTTCGGGGTCCAACACTTCCAGCAGTGCCGATGCCGGGTCACCCCTGAAGTCACTGCTCACTTTGTCAATCTCGTCAAGTACTATCAGTGGGTTGGAAGTGCCGGCCTTTTTTATTGTGTTTATAATACGTCCCGGCATGGCCCCTATATAGGTTTTCCTGTGTCCACGGATCTCTGACTCATCGTGCAGGCCACCAAGTGAAATCCTGCCGTATTTACGGCCAAGTGCCTTTGCTATGGATTTTCCCAGTGAGGTTTTGCCAACCCCGGGAGGGCCGTACAGGCAGATTATTGGTGATTTGAGGTCTCCCTTTAGCTTCAATACAGCAAGGTGCTCAATTATCCTCTCTTTTACTGTCTCCAGTCCAAAATGGTCTTGGTCAAGTATCTTTTGTGCATGCTTTAGGTCTAGGTTATCTTCACTATGCTCGTTCCATGGCAGCTCAACCAAGAACCTTACGTATGACAGCTGTATGTTGAAATCCGGAGAGTTGGGATTAGACCTTTCCAGTCTCTGCATCTCTTTTTCAAATATTTCGGCAACATGTACAGGCCACTCTTTATGTTGGGCCTGCTGTCTTATGTCGTTGAATTCCTGAAAGTTATTGTTGATTCCAAGTTCTTCTTGAATTGTTTTCAACTGATTGTTCAAATAGTATTCTCGTTGTTGCTGGTCGATTTCAATACGAACTTTTTGCTGGATGTCATCTTTCAATTTAAGCAGGTCTATCTGCTTGTTGAGTATTTCCAGGAGTTTCAATGCACGGGCCTTGAGTTTGCTCTCCCTCAGCAGTGTTATCTTGTCATAGATGTTGTCTAGTTCAATGCTGGAGGCTATGAAGTTTACAAGAAAACCGTATCCCTCTATGTTTTTAATAGCAAAAGATGCTTCCTGTGGCAGGTGGGGGGACAATTTTATTATTTGAAGGGCCAGGTCCTTGATAGAGCCGGTGATGGCATCCAGCTCCTTTGTGGTTTTTGGCAGCTTTTCTTCCGGAAGGTATTTTACCGATGCTATGTAATAGGGATCCTTGCTGAGGAACTCGATTATCTGGAACCTTCTCATACCTTGTAATATAATTGTGATTCCGCCATCTGGCATTTCAATTATCTTGATAATCTTTGCCAGAGTTCCGATATCATACAAGTCAGCGCCGGAAGGATCCTCTTGTTTGGCATCTTTTTGTGATACGGCACCGAGGATTTTATTGCCTTTGTATACCTCCCTTACAAGTTTGACAGATCTTTCCCTGCCGACCGTGATTGGAATGATTGTTTCGGGGAACAACACTGCGTTACGCAATGTTATGATTGGCAGCGTGTCCGGCAGCTCTGCTTCGCTTAATTCATAATCACTTTCCATGCTCATCACAGGAATTATGTTGACTTCGTCCGATGCAGTATGTTGTAGTATGAAATCTGAATACTTCATGTTTCTCGTTGAATTGTTAAGTGTCAAAATGTCATATTCCGGTTTGATTTAAATCCGGAACAGGATCTTATTACATATGGTCAATCTTTATGCCAAACTATCGGAGGGGCTTTACAAGGGAGAAGTAAAAACCACCCTCACCCAAATGGTTGACTGAATATTCGGCAGAGAGTGTAATGTCATAATAAGCTGCAACGTCCAGTCCTAAACCGTAATTTTTTAACAAAGTGTTGGACAGGGTATTGGAAGATGAGTAATACTTGTTATGGACATATGCAATATCTCCGAAAAGTTTACCGTAGATGGCCAGATGGACTTTGTTGAACTTAGGAAGGAATGACAGGAACTTCAAATGAAAACGGGTTTCGGGCACGATCCTGTATTTGATTTCGGGAGAGGCAACAACGTAGTTTTGCCCTTCAAAGGCGTACCTTCTGTACCCTCTTAGCTGGTTTTCGTCAAACCCTATGACTCGGTTGAAAACATGCCCTTTCACATTGGTTGAGGAGATTGCCCCGTGTACTCTTGCAGATGCAAAGAATCCTCCTGCCAATGGACAAAAAGTCTGTAAGTCCCCGGATACTTTTTTATGGATGACATCCCTGCGGTTGGAAGTGTAACCGGTTATCCCGGAGCTAAGGTAGAGACCCCTTAACGGGTATGGGATATTGTCTCTTTTATCAAAGACAAAATTGTAAATGAAAGAGTAAGCTCTTCGATTAGTTTGGTCATTCCCCCAATAGTCCGGGTTTTGTTTTAGGATGACGGGGTCAATTTCGGTGTAGCTGAAATCAAGGGTAAGATTGTGACGTAGGTGGAGCCCCTGCCGGAATGTGTATTTTAAAGTTGTTGAATAGCTGCTTTTGAGGAATGACGAATCGGATTTTATGTGAAACGGGAGGTCCGAAATAAGTGAGATGTTTTCTACCCTGGTATAGGCTCTTTTAAATGTTATGTCAAGCAGATGTTTGCCTTTTTTGTCAAGATAAATATTCGAATATTCAAAGAAAAAACCCTTGTTGAACCCGGTTGTAAGGACAGCCCTCAATGTTTGGTTTCTGCCTGCAATATTGTTTATCTTGAGCCCTCCCACTATTGTCACATAGCTCCAGTCCGGTTTTTTAATCCAGGTTCCAAAGTCCTGATCTTCCAGAATAATCCCTACCATGGGCCAATAGTACCAACGTTCCTCGACCTGTATCACAATCTCGGTATTCCCGTACTTTTCTGATGGGTCCAATCTTTCTGTATTGTTGTATACCAAAACCAAATTGAAAAGCGAAAGGTTCCTGATGTTGTTACGCCCTTCGATGAGTAACCGGGGAAGATCGGATGCGCGGACTACATCTCCCCTTTTGAACGGAAGCTCCCTGATTATTATTTCTTCCCTGGTCCTTTTGTTCCCGGATATTTTGATTTCAGAAATGAACATATATTCCTGGGATTTTAATTCGGAGGAGAGAAATATAAGGGTTGCCAGGAAAAAAAATGTAGTCATCCGGTTTTTCATGTGCAAATATAGCCAAAATCCACTTTTTTTGAGTTAATATCTTGATTAAATGAAAAAAAATGGTTTATTGTTTGCATAAATCAATAAAATAGTAGTATTTTTGTTCGTCCAAAAAAAAGACTAACCCTTTAATTTTTATTATCATGACAAAAGCGGATATCGTAAATGAGGTTGCAAAAGCAACTGGAATGGAAAAAATTGCTGTACAAAACGTAATCGAAAGTTTTATGGACAGCGTGAAAGATTCTCTTTCAAAAGATAAAAATGTTTACCTTCGCGGCTTCGGTAGTTTTATTGTAAAGAAGCGTGCCAAAAAAACTGCGAGAAATATCTCAAAGAATACCACCCTGGTTATTCCCGAGCACTTCATACCTGCTTTCAAACCGGCTAAAGTATTCATGACCAAAGTTAAAAACAACGTTAAAAAATAGTAACCATTATTTAATAAATTTTTAATTATGCCTTGCGGAAAGAAAAGGAAAAGACACAAAATGGCAACTCATAAACGCAAAAAACGTTTGCGTAAAAACAGACACAAAAAGAAAAAATAGTTGCACATTTGTTCTTCAATGTATGATAATCTAAAGCAAGTCGGGAGATTTGCTTTAGATTCTTTTATTTAGTGACGTAGATGGATAAAGATCTGATTATTGATGTAAGTTCTACGGAGGTATCTATTGCTCTTATGGAAAACCATAGGCTCATTGAGCTTAACAAAGAGCAAAACAATGGTAGTTATTCGGTCGGAGATGTATATCTCGGTAAGGTTAAGCGTATTATGCCTGCCCTTAATGCTGCATTTGTTGATATCGGAGACGAAAAGGACGCTTTCATTCATTATCTGGATCTCGGATTATCCTTTAAAGCCCTGGACTATTTTGTAAGACATATTGGCCAGAACAAAAAATCTTACAAGGATTTTTTTTCAACTGTAAGATTAGGTGATATTCTGGAAAAAGAGGGCAAAATAGCCGATGTTCTAAAAACCGGTCAGCACATTATTGCACAAATAGTAAAGGAGCCTATTTCTACAAAAGGCTCGAGGCTGACTGCAGAGATTTCAATTGCCGGGAGAAACATGGTTTTGATTCCTTTCTCCGACAAAGTGAGTATTTCACAAAAAATTATTTCCAAAGAAGAAAAGAAGAGGCTGGAAAGACTTGTCTATAGTATCCTTCCTCCCAACTACGGCGTCATCATCAGGACGGCAGCCGAGGGAAAAAAGGCAGCGGTGTTAGATGGGGAGCTCAGGTCTCTTATAAAAAAATGGGAAGATTCATGGGCCTCCATAGCAAAGCCCAATCCACCCCAACTTCTTTTTACCGAAAACAGCAGGACCACAACAATCCTCAGGGATCTTTTAAATGACTCGTTCTCCAATATTTATATTAATGATGAGAGCGTAACAAGTGAAGTAAAAGATTACATTTCTGTAATTGCTCCCGAACAAGAGAAGATTGTCAAGTTATACAAAGGAAATGAACCCATATTTGATCATTTTGATGTGTCAAAACAGATCAGGGGAGCTTTTGGTAAAGTGGTACCGATAAGACAGGGTGCGTATCTGGTTATAGAACATACAGAGGCACTCCACGTGATAGATGTAAACAGCGGAATAAGGGCAAAATCCGGGATAGATCAGGAGCAAAATGCTTTTGATGTGAATATGAGTGCTGCCGATGAGGTGGCAAGACAGCTTCGTCTCAGGGATATGGGCGGTATAATAGTAGTTGACTATATCGATATGGATAGCAACGAAAACAGGGTCAAACTATTCAAGCATATGCAAAGCTTGATGGAAAAAGACAGGGCCAAGCATAATATTTTGCCGATTACAAAATTCGGCTTGATGCAAATAACCCGTCAAAGAGTAAGACCCGCCACCGAAATCAACACCAGTGAGGTGTGTCCTTCGTGTAAAGGAACTGGCAAAGTTTCGTCTACAATAATTGTAGATGAGACCATAGAAAGGGAATTGGCGTACTATGTAAAGGAAAAAGGTTATAAAGATTTGATAATGAAGGTCAATCCGGTTCTGGAAGCATACCTTACAAAAGGGCTTATCAGCATACTGAGAAAATGGAACTTCAAATATAAAAGCAAAATAAAGCTCCTCTCATCCACAGATAACTCACTTCTTGAAGTTATTTGGCTTGACAAGAACCTGGAGAGACTGGACAGCTAACGAGCTTTGTTGCAAATAACCAATTTTCTTTGCCCCGATTCCAATGTACACGCAAAGATTGTAACATCGCCACCTTCTTCTATCCCGAGCCTTTTTCGAAGTTGCTCCGGTGAAAGCAAGAAGTTACGGGTGGATATGTTTGCTTTAGGAACTCTTTTTTTGAGGTTGCGGATATTTGACTTGTCAAAATCGGCAACCTCTTTTATTATGAATGTTCGTCCTGGAAAATCTTCGCTCATAATTTTTGAAATGTACAGATGTGTGTGTCTGGCAATCTTTTCGAGACCATATGCCTGTGACAGGGATTTGAATGCACCTGCCTTCAACAATGCAGCATCTGGTTCATAAAGGTATCCATGGTCAAGTTGGCTGCAATAGGTAACAACGGTGTTCTCTTCCTGGAAAAAGGTAAAATCAAAGATTTTTTTACCAACATCCCCTTTGAACATGACGGCTCGTATAATTATTTGCTCTTGAGGGATATTACATCCAGTCTCCAAATGAAGCAACAACTCCTTGCATTCGTTGCCTACAGAAACAACTTCTGCCATGCTTATGTTTTCACACTCCCTTATGATTGCTTTGATATCTTCCATTGGTGATATCTTGACCAATATGTGGTTGGTAAACTTAAAAAGTTCCTCTTTGATCTTCAGGAAATCGGGTTCATACTGAGCCAAACCAATAATCCTGTTGCCATCCTTTCGTCTTGAAGGATCTAAATAGACCTTGACAGGTGTTGTGTGGTTTTCTTTTATTGTTGAAAGCAGTTCAGATACTTTTCCTGGCACTGTTGCTTGGTTTAGAACGGTAATGTTGTCTGCTCCCAGGATGGAAAAATTGTGTTTTGCTGCTTTACACAGCTCTGGTGAAATCTCGGTATAATATACGTGTTCGTTTGACCTTGAGAAAAAGTAGGAGTCTACACCTTGTCCTCCTGTAAGATCTACAACCACAGAGTTGGAAAATATTTGTGACTTGTATAGGGCTGTGATGGCAGAGCTGCTTTGTTCCGTCGAGATTACGCTTGGGAAGACAAGACCTTTGGTCAAAGACCATTCGGGATTCTTGAACTTCATTTTTTGCCTTGAGATGATTGTAGAAACAGCCAGCCTGATATCCAATGCCGGGTTTTTATTTGTTGAAAACAGCAATCTTTGTGGTTCATCTCCGGAGTGCTCTTCTATATAGTCTAGCAAATCTTTTGAGTACATAATTCGACTTTTAAGGAGTGCCGTTCAATATAAGCCGGCGCGACAATATATGGAACCTGTACAAGAAAAGAACGGCAGCAAAGGCCAGGCCCGAGAGCAGTCCTATCCATACTCCAATGGCTCCCATTTCAAACACAAAACCAAACAAGTAGCCTAGAGGCAGGCAAACCAGGTAATAGGAAATTACCGATTGAACCAAGGGGACCTTGACGTCGGCTAAGGCCCTCAAACATGCAAGGCTGGCAAGTTGTGTAGCGTCAAAAATCTGGAAGAGGGCAGAAATGATAAGCAGGCCGGCTGCCATCTCCCTTACCATTGGGTCTTGGGTGTAAATTGCCGGGATATAATTCCGGAAAACAATATATGCCAAGCCACAAATAGCCATTAAAACCACACTCAGGTGAATTGAGGCAAAACCTGCAATCCTCATGGATTTATAATCACCAAAACCATATTGGTGGGAGACCCTTATTGTTGCCGCAGCTCCCACTCCCAATGCAAGCATGAAGGAGAAGCTGCTCATGCTCATTGCTACCTGATGGGATGCCAACGATACCTCGCCCAGCCAACCAACCATAATGGCACTTAAACTAAAAGCCGTTATCTCGACAACATTCTGGAAAGAGAGAGGAATTGAGGTTTTGAGTACTTTGTACATCAACTCTTTATTAATGAACGGAGCTTTGAAAAGCTTTATATATTTTTTGTAACACTCCAGTTTGATGAACAATAAGGAGAAAAGCAGCAGCATTATAATCCTGCTGATGAGAGTGGCTGTGGCTGCACCACTGACACCCATAGGTTCGAATCCGAATTTTCCGTATATCAAGGTCCAATTGAGGAGTATGTTGGTGAAATTTGCGAACAGGGTGATGTACATTGCATATTTTGTAATTCCTATACCTTCCGAAAACTGTCTCATCCCGAAAAAGAGCAGGAACGGAATAAGAGAGAACAGCAGTATGTTATAATAATCTTGTCCGTATTTAACCACTTGTTCGGTCTGACCCATCTGCCCCATGAATTTGCCTGCAAAATACATGGCACAAGTAAGGAAAATGGCTGTTATTGTGTTTAAAATTATAGAGTTTTGGAGCAATGATGCTGCTTTGCCATGCTCGCCTCTGCCGTAACTTTGCCCAACATGCGGCGTCAAACCCTGGGTAAACCCTATTCCGAAAACCATTCCCAGAATGAATATGGAATTTGCAAATGAGACCGAAGCAAGTTGGGCAGTGCCAAGGTGCCCGACCATAATATTGTCGGCCAACTGAACTGTAACCTGTCCTGCCTGGGTGAGCATCACAGGTATTGCCATAGCCAGGTTCCTTTTGTAGAAAGGAATATACTCTTTTATATTCATTTTGCAAATATACTGCTCTTTAGCGTAATTCCACACTATGTCAATCATTGGCTTTTTTTATTTAACTTTACGGTTATTAAAATAAGTGTATTATGTCTTTATCATACATGGAAAGAGCTAATTCATGGCTCTCCGGAGGTTATGACCTCGAAACAAGGGAAGAGGTATCGCGATTGATTTCTAAAAACGGGAAGGAGCTTGAAGAGGCTTTTTACAAGAACCTTGAGTTTGGCACCGGAGGTTTGAGGGGAATCATGGGGGTTGGTACCAACAGGGTCAACCGGTACACGGTAGGTATGGCTACACAGGGGTTTGCCAATTATATGAAGGAGTCATTTCCGGGAAAAGAAGGGATGTCTGTAGCCATCGCGTATGACAACAGGAACAAAAGCCGCTATTTTGCAGAGATTACCGCCGGTGTCTTTTCGGCAAACGGATTCATTGTTTATCTTTTCGAAGACCTCAGACCCACTCCGGAACTTAGCTTTGCTATCCGCCATTACCACTGTTGTGGAGGGGTAATGATAACAGCATCCCATAATCCAAAGGAATACAACGGATACAAGGTTTACTGGGAAGATGGGGCTCAGGTGACTGCTCCCCATGATAAAAACATAATAGCACATGTCAACAGGATTGCAGACCCTTCTATGGTGAGTTTTGACGGAGATCCTGCCAAAATCAAGATGATAGGAAGGGAGACCGATGAGGAGTACCTAAAAGCAATTCTTTCATTGACCCTTATTGATAATCTGAAATCCACACCCAGTGATCTGAAGATTGTTTACACCCCCTTGCATGGAACAGGAGTCCGTGTAGTGCCCGAAGCATTGAGAAGGGCCGGGTTCAACCTGATATTCAATGTGCCGGAACAAGATGTCAATGATGGGGATTTCCCTGCTGTTGCCTCCCCGAACCCCGAGGAAAAGGTTGCTCTGCAAATGGCAATCAAAAAGGCAAACGAGGTTGGTGCCGACTTGGTGATGGCAACAGACCCGGATGCCGACAGGCTCGGAATTGCCGTAAGGAACGACCTGGGGGAGATAATCCTTTTGAACGGCAACCAGATGGCTTCATTGCTGACCTTTTACCTTTTGGAAAAACAACATACGGCAGGTATTTTAAAGGGTGGTAAGAATGGAGATTACATGGTCAAGACAATTGTAACTACTGACCTTATCAAAGCTATATGCGACCATTACGGAGTTGAGCTGTTCAATGTATTGACCGGGTTCAAGTTTATAGCAGAGGTAGTGAGGAGGCTTGAGGGAAAACGCCGGTTCATTGGTGGAGGAGAAGAGAGCTACGGATTCAATGCAGGTGAATTTGTAAGGGATAAGGATGCCGTTTTGACATGTTGCCTTGTGGCAGAGGCGGCGGAATGGAGTAAGCAACAAGGTAAGACCCTTTACGAGTTGCTGGTTGATATCTACGTCAAATTCGGCTTATACAAGGAGCACCTGGTATCATTGACCAAAAAAGGAAAAGATGGGCTGGAACAGATTGAGTCAATTATGCGTAAGTTCAGGGAAACTCCCCCCGAAAGCATTGATGGAAACCGGGTTGTTATGATACATGATTATCTGTTGCAGGAGAGTGTAGACACCATCAGTGATTTACGCTACCAGATAAACCTCCCTAAATCCAATGTACTACAATACATAACTGCCGACAATACCATTGTGTCTGTAAGGCCGTCCGGGACAGAGCCCAAGATCAAATTTTATTTTGGGGTAAAAGCAGGCCTGGATTCAAAAGAGAAATTTGACTCTACTGATTCTCTTTTAATGGAAAAGATTTTAAGGATAGCAGATCAGTTTACCAAGTTTTAACAAATTTACAATGACTCTTCACAAAAGGTATTTTGCTTTTTTTTCAATATTACTGTTTGTTTCTCAACAATTAATGTGTACTGCGATTTTTGCCCGGCAAAACTCCGGTTTACAAGAGGATTACAAAAAGGCGGTCCAGGTAGAGAAGATTCTCTCTGCAATGACAACAAGGGAGAAGATTGCACAACTATTCATTGTTGCATTCAACGATAACCCGGAGGACAAAAACACAAAAGAGGCAATTGAACTCATCTCAAAGGAGAAGGTGGGAGGTGTGATCATCATGAACTCATCTCTTACTCCCGGAGCCAGGATGATCAACCATCTCCAGTCTCTCTCTGAGGTACCGTTGCTTGTCACCCTTGATGGTGAATGGGGTGCCGCAATGAGGTTTGATTCTGTCATTGCTTTCCCACGCCAGATGCAGATGGCCTCAATGGACAATGAATCACTTGTTTTCAAAGTGGGTGCAGCCATAGGGGAGCAGACAAAAAGATTGGGGATGACTGTAAACTATGCCCCTACAATAGATGTAAATAACAATCCTTCCAACCCGGTAATCAACACCCGTGCCTTTGGAGAGAACAAGGAGGTTGTTGCCAGGTACGGGATTGCTTACCTTAGAGGGATGCAGAGTTCGGGAGTGGCTGGCTCTGCCAAGCATTTCCCTGGACACGGGGATACCGATACCGACTCCCACCTCGCCCTTCCCATACTCTCTTTCAGCAGGCAGAGACTGGATTCCCTTGAACTATATCCATTCAGGAAAATCATAGAAGCTGGTACCGATATGGTGATGGTAGGGCATCTGGATGTCCCGTCTCTGGATAACAGTGGTCGGCCATCCTCCATTTCTCATAAGATTGTCAACGATCTTTTGAGAGTGGAGCTAGAATACAATGGGATTATAATAACAGATGCTCTTAACATGAAGGGTGTATCGGAGTATATGCCAAAGGAGCGTCTCCCCCTGGAAGCATATAAGGCAGGAAGTGACCTAATCCTGATGCCCGAAAATGTAATACAAGCCATAGATGTCATGGAACGGGCTGTGAAAGATGGAGAGCTTTCTGAACACAGTTTGAATATCAGAGCAAAGAAAATGCTTATGCTCAAATCCCGCCTGGGCCTTTTTGAATCGACTGTACAAATTGATTTGAAAAACCTTCACAAAGATCTCAACAGACAGTCGTACAAATCTCTTGTACAGGAGGTTGCCCATAATAGTATGATATTGGTGGAGAACAAAAATGAAAACCTGCCTCTTAGGGAGATGACAGGTATGCGGGTTGCATCCCTCTCCTTGGGAGGGGATAAGTTTGGTACCGAATTCGGCAACCATGTAAGAAAGTACATTGATGCAGATACAATAGTGATGAGGGGTAAGTACTCCAGGAATGATCTATTGGCAACCCTAGACTCTTTGAGGGCATACGATCATATTTTACTGGCAATTCACAATACCGACGCAAGGCCTCAGAGAGGCTTCGGGATAGACAGTACCGAGATGGAAGTGTTGACAAACTATGCCAATGGCAAAAAGATAACTTTTGTATATTTTGGCAATCCACTTGCCTTGTCAAACCTCAAGAATATAGATTCATTCGAATCGGTCTTGATTGCCCATCAAAATACCCTTCACAATAATATTGCTGCAGTAAATATCATTTTTGGGGCCATTGGGGCACAGGGGAAGATGCCGGTTACTGCCGGACAATATCCGTTCGGTCATTCAATCTCAACAAATGGGGGGATCCGTCATTCATACGGTGTGCCTTTGGAGTTGGCTGATGGATTTGACAAATTGGAGGCAGATGCCCAGGATGTCATTAACACATATATTGAAAACCAAGTGTACAATGGTGCACATTTGGTATTCATGGATGGTAACAATGTGGTTTTAGATAAAGTATCAGGTTCCATGTCTGGCAGTATGCTGGTGGATATGGAGAGGTTTTCGTCCATTCTCACTTTAATTCCTGCAATCATGATATTGCGGGAAGAGGGAAAACTATCCCTTGAGGAGTTTGATGGGAATGCTCTGTTGTCGGACCTGCTGATGCACAGGTACTCCTCTGATGGTACTATTCTTAACGAACCTGTTTTTGACAATGATAATGTCAGGAGATTGATTGGGATCGTTGAACGGAAATCTGGTGTCGGTTTCAATGATTTTGTCTGCGACAGGATACTAAAACCATTGGGAATAAAAGAGTTTGAATTTAATGGTACAGTCGTCTCTGCAAAGGTGGATCATTTGGTCAGAATGTTGTCCATGCTTAAAGCAGGCGGGGTGTACGGCGGAAAGAGGATAATGGGTAAGGACAGTGCATCTGATGCTTTGTTGTTTGCTTTCTACTACAGTAAAAACAACAACGGTAGCAATATATGGATTGATTCCCGGGAAAAAAGGGTGATGATATTTTTGAACGATGGTTCCAAGGAGAATATAAGCGGGGAGATGCTCAGAAGTTTGTTTATCGGATTTGTCGGTCAGAATTAGTCCCCAAGGCGAATAGTACTATATTGTACAAGATGTAAAGTGCAAAAGTAACCAACAACCATAAAGACCATTTGGCTCCTTTCATGACTGTTGGTATAACTGCCAGCAACGAGAGAAGTATAAAGATGATCCTGGTCTTGTTTTCCTTAAATCTTAAGGATTTAATTTTAAGGGAAAACATGGGGATATTGCATACCAACAAATAGGAGAGAACCAATGAAATTGACGGGTATACCCATATGTTTTCAAACATCTTGTCCAGCCCTTGGTAATATACCGTAAAGTGGATAAATGAGGCGATCAGGATTGCATTTGCCGGTGTAGGTACACCAATGAAACCCTCTGTCTGACGGGAGTCCGTATTGAATATTGCAAGCCTCAACGCCGATGCCAACACAATTACCAATGGGGAGTATATCAACAAAACTGTGACTGGCGCAGCCATTCCTTCAAAATTTTCTGGAGGGATAGAGCTTGTACGGTAAAAAAGAAGGATGGAAGGAGCCAGTCCAAAACTTACCAGATCGGCAAGTGAATCCAGCTCCTTTCCAATCTCTGAGTAGGCTTTTAAAAGACGGGCAGCAAATCCATCCAAAAAGTCGAACAATGCAGCTGCAAGGATAAGGTAAACAGCAAAAAGCTGCCACCCTTTTAATGCAAAAATCACAGCAATTGTACCACAAAGCAGGTTAAGCAATGTTATTGTGTTTGGAATATATCTTTTGATACCCATTTGAGAGTTGTTTTATAAGCCTAGTTTATTCCTGATTTCCGTTGGGATTGATTCAATGTGAACCATTACTGAGATACTTTTTGCCCTGAGGAAACTCTCTGACATATTGAGGTATCCTCCGAATTTGTTACGCTCTGTACCCCAGGAGTTTTTGGTTATATAGTATTTATTCCCCTTTTGATCCTTGACAATACCGGTCAGTAGCATCAGGTGATCATCGGTAGTTGTAAAGCTTTCGTAACCAGCTTGCCTTATTTCGGGAGTGACATTAACTTCCGGGAAGATTTCCTTGAATTTATACACCTCGGCATATTTGTCATCTACAGAGAGCTTCTCAAAGCGCGCCCTGTCTTCTCCAATCATAAATGACAAATCGTTGATTTCCGGATTTATGGCTATACCATTGGCGTGCGAAAAACCTCTTTCGCTAACATCCCCGTCCCAGCATACAGTATAGCCTTTGGTAAGAGCGTGGTCGATGATTTGCATGAATTCATCCAGAGGGACATTATAAAATTGGGCATGATCCCAGTTGTCCGGCACTTCTATTGTTGATTTTTTATAAAAGGGGATGTGGGTAAAACTGGTAATCTCTACATAATTATCCATATCCAGACCAAGGTAGGATGCAAAACCGGAAGGTGTGTACTCTTTTCCTTTGTAGGAAAAATGTTGAGGCACCTCCCCAAAATAAATGTCAAAAAGGGCGTTGACCAGCTTGTTGTATTCAGGGGACCTCTGTTTGAGCTCTACAGTTGCTGCCGATATTGCATTTACGAATTTGTTTACCTCCTTATGGTTATTGACAGGAGAGTCGTAGTTTATTCCGGAATATACCTCTTGGGGTACAATACCGTGTTCTTTTACAATTTTTGTAAACATGTGGGCAAGACTACCTTGTCCAAGATTCCCGTTTCCCCTGCGGAGGTAGTTGTCATTCATCCGATTGATATAGTTTTGCCGGACAACAAAGATTTCGGAAAGATCAAACTCGCCTTTTCCAAGGCGCAACAATTCCGATTCGAGAAAAGCAGCAGTGGCGTAACTCCAGCATGTTCCGCTGTTGGCCTGGTTTTTTACCGGGGTGGCAGGATTCCTTACAACATCGGTGAAGATGTAACCCTGCCCAGATAAAGAAACAAAGCAGAACAGGGAAATAAAAAGTACATTGAAAAATTTGATGATTTTATTCATGGCCTTTTGATTTATTTGATACCTAGCTTATCCTTGATTGTTTTTGGGATGGAGTTTTTATGGACAACGATATTCATTGTCTTGTACCTCACAAAAGTTTCCGATACAAACCAATATCCTTTGTAATCTCCGGCTTCTCCCCAGGAGTTCTTTACCATATAATATTTGTTTCCCTTTTGATCGTTTGCAATACCGTAGATGTGCATACCATGGTCATCCGTTGTTTGACCATTATCAAATGATAATTGCCTCATTTCTTGAGTAATGCTCATTTCTGGAACAATCTCTTCCAAACTGAACAGTTTGTTGCTGAGTTCGGCTGCCGAGACTCCAAGCCATCTCTGCTGGTCCGAACCGGACATGTTTGAAACCTGTGTCTCGGGAACAATCGCAATCCCTTTGCGGGTGAACCCTTTCTCACTGACATCGGATGCCCAGAGCACAGTGTATCCGTTGTTGATTGAATGGTCAAAGATTGTCATGAATTCGTCCAAAGGGAGGTTATAAGATTTGTCCCATCTCCAATTGTCCGGTATCTCAAGGGCAAATTGCGAATAAAATGGGTGGTGGTTGTATGAAGTCAATGAGATGTAATCGTCAGGATTCAATCCAAGCTCTTTTGCAAAGCTGGAAGGAGTGTACTCTTTTCCTTTGTATGTGAACTTTTGTGGAACCTGGCCAAGATAGGCATCCAGGATTCCTTGATAACCGACCTTCCATGCCGGACTATATTTACCGTTTGGGTTTTTAAGCAGTGCTTTAACAAAACCGGCAAGCGCGGCATCCAACTCTCCGTGGACGTGGTTCTCTTCGCCATAATTGAGGCCCGTCATCACCTCTTCGGGTACTATCCCGTAATTTTTCCATACTGTGAGGACATCACCAAAAGAGCTGCCTGGAGCAAAATTTATATTGCCTCCGGTTCTTATATATTTATCTCCTTTATCGAAATAGGCCTTGGAAACAATGAACATTTCGGATAGGTTGTGTTCACCTTTTCCTGTACGGATCAACTCTGACTCCATGAAAGAAAGGGCCGAAAAACTCCAGCATGTGCTTGTTCTGTTTTGGTTTTTCACAGGTGTGACAGGGAGCTCCTTGATGGTAGTGAATTTATAACCCTCTTTGTTGGAACCTGCTTCCTGGCCGTTGATTTGAACCATGGAAAATGAGAAAAATAACGCCAGTATGAATAGCTTCTTCATAAGTGTTTAGTTTTATTTAGTTTGTAAATTTCAAAGGTATTAAAAAAAGTGGTTACACCCTAGGGGATTTTCATATATTTGTGGGTTTGCAAAGATATACGCCACTCCGGGTTGTTTTTGATGTATTCTACAATAATGGGTGTGATGTACTCCCTTTTACTCCATTCAGGTTGCATATAGAGGAAACAGGAGTCAGATACCAGATTCCGGTTCTCCTCTGCCCAAAGGAAATCTTGTGCCTCTTCGATGATTACCTTGAGTTCGGAAGCTTTTTTATGGATATCTCCGATCGGGGGTTTTTTCTTTTTGGGAGAGAGGCAAATCCAATCATAAGTCCCTGATAGGGGATGTGACCCCGAAGTTTCAAGAAAAATTTCCATTCCTTTGTTCTTCAAAGTTGTGCACAGTATGTCAAGTGGGTAAGTCAGAGGTTCACCTCCGGTTATAACAATAGATTTCGCTTTATACATGACCGCTTGCTCAATTATTGTTTCCACCGGTGTCGGTGGATATAACGAGGGATTCCATGTCTCTTTTGCATCGCACCAGCTGCATCCTACATCACACCCGCCCAATCTTATGAAAAATGCAGCCTTTCCCGTGTTATACCCTTCGCCCTGCAGTGTGTAGAAGCTCTCTGCAAGTGGCAACAATGCGCCACCTTTCAATTCTGGGGTTCTCATCTTTTTTTTTTACAAAGTTAGCAGGGATTTTATAAAAAATGTCTTTTTGTCAGTTTTATCGAGGTGGCAGATTTGTTGTACTTGTGTGTGTAAATTAAAAATTGAAGGCTATGAGCAATCAAAAATATCAAGCTTTGGAAAGTTTTGCCATGAATCTCAATATGATGGCAAAATCGGGGAAACTCGATCCAGTAATTGGGAGGGACGAAGAGATAAGAAGGGTTCTTCAGATACTCAGCAGGAGAACCAAAAACAATCCTATTCTTGTGGGAGAACCGGGGGTAGGTAAAACAGCAATTGCAGAGGGGATTGCCCAAAGGATTGTCCAGGGCGATGTGCCGGAAAACCTTAAGAGCAAAATAATCTATTCACTGGATATGGGAGCACTCATTGCAGGTGCAAAATATAAAGGTGAGTTCGAAGAGCGTTTAAAAGGTGTTGTTAAAGAGGTTATCTCTAGCGATGGTGAGGTCATACTCTTTATAGATGAGATACATACGTTGGTCGGAGCCGGCCGGTCGGATGGAGCAATGGATGCTGCAAACATCCTGAAACCTGCATTGGCAAGGGGAGAACTGAGGGCTGTGGGATCCACTACGCTTGACGAGTACCAGAAATATTTTGAACAAGATAAGGCATTGGAGAGGAGGTTCCAGATGGTTATGGTAGATGAGCCATCTCCTGCAGAGGCAGTTTCGATCCTCAGAGGATTAAAGGAGAGATATGAAAACCATCATAAAGTACAGATCAAGGACGATGCAATTATTGCTGCCGTTGATCTTTCACACCGATACATTACATCCAGGTTTCTTCCCGACAAGGCTATCGACCTTATAGATGAAGCAGCCTCCAGATTAAGACTGGAAATGAATTCTGTCCCCGAAAGTATCGATGAGCTTAACCGTAGGATCCGGCAACTCGAAATCGAAAAAGAGGCGATTAAAAGGGAGGGGAATAAGGATAAGAGCGAAGAGCTTGCAAAGTTATTGAGCGAACTGATCCATGAAAGGGACGAAAAAAATTCTGTCTGGCAAAGCGAAAAAAGAATTGTTGAACAGGTGCAGAAAAAAAAGATTGAGTTGGAAGATCTTAAATTCAAAGCTTTGGAGGCCGAAAGGAGTGGGGACTACGGTAAAGTGGCAGAAATCCGATACGGAAAAATGGTTGCAATCCAAAATGAGATAGATGAGTTCAACAAACAAAAAGGAGCCGGTCGTTTTACAATGATAAACGAGTATGTAGAACCTGAATCAATTGCCGAGGTAGTTGCAAAATGGACCGGTATCCCGGTAAAAAGGATGTTGGAGAGTGAGAAGGAAAAACTAATCCGCATGGAAGATGTTTTACACAAAAGGATTGTGGGACAGGATGAGGCAATATCAGCTGTTTCGGATGCCATCAGGAGGAGCAGGGCCGGGCTGCAGGATTCCCGAAGGCCAATCGGCTCATTCCTTTTCATGGGAACCACAGGTGTTGGGAAGACTGAGCTGGCAAAGGCACTTGCAGAATTCTTGTTTAATGACGAGAATATGCTTACAAGGATTGATATGAGTGAGTACCAAGAGAGACACTCCGTATCTCGTCTTGTCGGAGCTCCCCCCGGGTATGTGGGCTACGACGAGGGTGGTCAACTAACAGAGGCTGTAAGGAGGAAACCTTATTCGGTCATCTTGCTGGACGAAATTGAGAAGGCCCACCCAGATGTTTTCAATATTTTGCTCCAAGTCCTGGATGATGGCAGATTGACAGATAATAAAGGCAGGACTGCAGATTTTAAAAATACTATCCTTATCATGACATCCAACGCAGGTTCTGCATTGATTCAGGAGAACCTCTCCAGGATGGACGAAGAGAACCGAGAAGAGGTTCTGGAAAAAACCAGGCTGGAGGTACTGGAAGTATTGAAATCCAGCGTTAGGCCAGAGTTTATAAACAGGATAGATGAGATTATCATGTTTCACCCTCTTACAAAACAAAATATTACAGACATTCTAATGTTGCAGATAGAGGGTGTCAAAAAGTTGGTTGGGGAGATGGGAATACAACTTGAGTTCACGGAGTATGCAATCAGCTATCTTGCCAAAAAGGGTTATGATCCCTCCTATGGCGCCAGGCCTGTCAAAAGAATACTGCAAAAGGAACTTGTGAATGAACTTGCAAAGTCATTGTTAAAAGGGAGCATCAACAAGGATAAACCAGTAATTGTAGACAATTTCGAAGATAACCTGGTGTTCCGTAACTAGTTGTACAAATAGCGTTTTATTTTTTGGGTAGCCGTCTTCTCAAATGGAGCCGGCTGTTCAATTATTTCGTTAACTCGTGAGCTTCTGTTTACCCTTCCGTTGACAAATTCAAGCACTTCGTTTTTGATTTTCCTGATTTTTTCCTCGAGGTTTGTGTTGTGTGAATCTCCCAGGTTTAGTGATTCGTTCTTGATTTCGTCATAGTTAAAGTGGACCCTGGCAACCAGCTTCCCTTTTCTTTCCAGCACGAGTGATTCAAGTACCAGGTCACATTCATTGAAAAGTGATTCAATCTCTTCGGGGTAAATGTTTTCTCCGTTGGAACCTACAATCATATTGTCCCTGCGTCCCTTGATGAACAGGTTCCCGTCCTTGTCCATGAATCCCAGATCTTTGGTGCGGAACCATCCATCTTGTGTGAAAGCTTTGGCCGTACTTTCGGAATCTTTGTAATAACCCATCATGACGTTGGGGCCTTTGATAACAATTTCTCCTATGTTTTTTTCGTTTGGATTTGAAATCTTCAACTCAATCCCTTTGAGAGCAGGACCGGTAGATTGCCATTTGACTTTGCCGGGAGTAGCACCTGCCAGCAATGGTGATGTTTCGGTAAGACCATAACCAATTGCGTAAGGAAACCTTGCATCCCTCAGGAAATTCTCTACAGCTCCGTCTAATTTTGACCCGCCAATGCCAAAAAAACGTAACCTTCCACCAAATGTTTCCAAAAGTTTTTTTCCTGCAATTTTGTGTAACAACCTTCTTATTATTCCAATTGAATAGAACAACCTCATAACCGGATTATTTGTGAACATAGGCCTTATCTTGAGTTTGTAGATCTTCTCTACAATAAGCGGGACACTCAACATAATTGTGGGCTTGACAGATTTTAGAGCAGGCATAAGCAGTGCAGGGGTAGGAGCCCCGTTGAGGTAAACCACCTTGGAGCCGAATGAGATGGGGAATAACATCCCGATACTGCATTCGTAGGCATGGGAAAGTGGCAGGATTGACAGAAAGATATCGCTTTCACGGATTGGAAAGAGTTCGAAGGACATTTTTGTCTGTGCAACAAGATTGGCATGTGAAAGCATCACTCCTTTTGATGCTCCGGATGTTCCTGAGGTGTATATGATACTGGCAATCCCCTCAGGAGAAGGCTTAGGCGGCTGAATATCGGTCATTATCCCATCACCTTTCAGAACTGACAAATCGTCCATAGAGAGAACCAATGACAGTTTGTCCTTAAGGTGTCCGGGAATCTTGTACTCAAGCCTGGAAGAGATAATAAGGGCTATGGATTCGGAGTGGTCTATAATATTGACAATCTCAAAAGCAGTAAAATCAGGTAGTATGGGTACAACTACAGCACCAATTGTGGTGATGGCAAAATAGGAAATCACCCAGTTAGGGCTGTTAGTGCCTAATATAGCCACCTTGTCGCCTTTACCAACTCCATGTTTGAGCAGCAGTCCCGATAATGCATCGGTCTTACGACCAAATTCTGAATAAGTCATCTCATTACCATCGGCAGATGATAGTGCTACATTATCCTTGAAGCGGGTAATGCTTGAAATGTAAATATCGTATAGTGTATTATATTCCGTGTTTTTATCCATGACCTGTTACTTCTTATAATACAAAGATAAAAAATATTCAAAACAGCAGTGTGTTGCTAATGGCTTGAATTTTGTTAATTTTGCAGATACTTATTTACACGTTTACTAATGTTTTTTAAAGAGTACATTCAAAAAAAGGCCCTTAAAAAACTGGATGGGACCAGGATTTCCAGGTACGTTTCTGTTGAGAATATAGAATCTGTTGGCTTTATATTCAACTTGGAGGAAGAAAACATACTGGATACCATAAAAAAACTTGTAGAAATCTTGGATAAAAGGGACATTAAATTCAAAGCATTGGCAATAAACAGGCAAAATATCACCAACGTGTCCCAGATGCTTGATTACCGTATAACGGTTTTGAATAGTAAGAATTTCAAGTATGCTGATGTTCCTCAAAAGTCCGAGATCGAGTTTTTCACAAAGGCCGAGTACACTACTTTCATTGATTTCGGGGCTAATTACTCCTTTGCAAATGAATACATATCCAAAGCATCCAGAGCTATTTTCAAGATAGGGAGGGTTAATTACCAAGACAATCCATATGACCTGCTTATTGACATAAAGGACGGAAACCACAGGATTTACCTTAATTCACTGATCCACTATTTATCTTCAATCAAATCTTCATAATGACCGGGGACGATTTTTTCAATTTGGAGGAGGAGAATTCAGATCTTATATCAAGATGTGAGGAGGCGTATGACGGAGGCACTTTGGACGAAATGCGTTTTTCGGAGGAAGAGTTCGAATATCTGATTAACCATTTTGTCAACGAAATGGATGATGACCTGGTTTTTATCCTTACCCGTATGGGCTATGAACAGCATCCTTATTCTACAGACCTTACTATCAGGTATTCTGATGTTTTGATTGTGAACGGGGAGTTGGAAAGAGCAGAGGATATCCTTTCCAACCGGATTGCAGCAGATTCATCCAACAGCGACATCCATTTTTTGATGTCCCGGCTATATATCAAGAAAGAGGAGTTTGACAATGCTCATGGCTATCTGGAAAATGCAATGAGCCTTTCGGGGGGAGAGGGTATTTTGGATATGCTTTTGACGGCAGCCCAGGATTTCATTGACTGTTCCAGTTACGAAAACTCATTAAAACTGCTTTACAGGGCCCAGAAAGAGTCACCGGACAATCCTGAAATCATTAATGACTTGGCTTTTTGCTATGAACGTTTGGGAGATTTTGATAAAAGCTTGGTTTATTACCAAAAGTATCTGGACTTGGATCCCTTTAACGACAACGTATGGTTTAATGTGGGTACCATTTATGCCAGGGAGCTAAAGGTTCCTCTTGCTACAGAGGCGTTTGATTACGCCATTGCATTGAATCCGCAAAACTCATCTGTTTTGTTCAATAAGGCAATACTGCTGTTAAACAGTGATATGCATGAAGAGGGTATTGCCACGTTCAAGGAGTTCTTACTCTTGGAGCCTGGGAACGTTACTGCACTTTTGGCGATGGGAGAGTCGTACCTTACAAGGGATGAATTAAGTAAAGCACTGGATATATACACAGAGGTAATCCTCCATGACCCATCAAACATTGATGCCCATACCGGTCTATCTTATGTGTTCATGAGAACCCGTGATTACTACATGGCCAGGACTTCCCTGAGGGTTGTGATGGGGAATGTATTTGCAGATTATTCCCTCATAAGTGATAGCCTAAAGGAAAGCTTTTATGCAACAAACGATCCCGAGTTTTTGACTTATTACATTATCTCACTCTATTACCTTAAAAGGTTTGATATCTTTTACCACTACATTGAGGAGTTGGTTTATTACGACAAACTTTGGTTGGTAAAATTGGTGGAGATGGTTCCCTCTATTAAAAAAGACAAATTGGTTACGGGACATATCAAGAAAAAAGGAAAGAAATATAACTGACATCTATTATGCTTAAATATCTGCTTACCTTTATCAAAGGGATAGGAATGGGTGCTGCTGATGTAGTACCCGGTGTTTCGGGTGGTACTATAGCTTTTATGACCGGAATATACGAAGAGTTGATAGACTCCCTTCGTTCAATAGACCATGCTGCAATTTCCCTTTTATTAAAAGGGAAGGTAAATGAATTCTGGCTAAAGATAAACGGTAAGTTCCTGTTGACTTTGTTTTCCGGAATACTGTTGAGTATCTTTACGTTGGCAAGGTTAATGGGGTATTTGCTTATACACCATCCTGTTCCGCTATGGTCCTTTTTCTTTGGACTGATCATAGCATCTGCAATATTTATTTTGAAGCACATAGATAAATGGAGAATTCCATATGTTTTAGCATTGGTGGCAGGAATAGCTATAGCCGCATGGATATCACTTGTCTCCCCCGGAGAGACCACCGAAGAGCTGTGGTTTGTGTTTGTAAGTGGTATGATAGCAATATGTGCAATGATCCTTCCCGGTATATCGGGTAGCTTTATTTTGTTGCTGATGGGTAAATATGCCTTTATGATGACAGCAATAAAAGATTTCAATATTGCTGTCATTGTTGTATTTGCATTAGGAGCAGGTTTAGGTTTGATCTCATTTTCTCATTTTCTGGGATGGCTTCTCAAACGGTATTACAAAACCACGATAGCATTATTATCGGGTTTCATGGCAGGATCATTAGTTAAAGTGTGGCCATGGAAAAAACCATCTGGGTTGGCCGAGGGGATTGACTTTCCCGCAATGCCCTCATACTATGAACAAATAACAGGTAATGACCCACAGCTGTTTTTGGCTGTCCTGTTCTTGCTTATAGGTGTCCTTTTGGTCTGGGGGCTGGAAATTGCAGCCAAAAAGATGAATAAATAAAAAAATATCGTATCTTTGCACTCCTTTAAAAAACAGAACGGGGTTCGGTAGCTCAGTTGGATAGAGCAACAGCCTTCTAAGCTGTGGGTCTTGGGTTCGAATCCCAACCGAATCACAAAGCAAAAAGATGTAAGCCGCAATTGGTGCGGCTTATTTAATTATGCGCTGACGGCTCAAGCTTGCTTGAAGCCGTAAAAGCGCATAATTAATAGCTCCAAAGGAGCTTACATTTTTTTGCTTTGTTAGAGCCCCCTACCGCGGATCACCGAGCGATAGCGAGGTAATCCCAAGGTGGGCAGGGGGTTTAGCCCCTTACATTTTTTTGCTTTGTTAGAGCCCCCTACCGCGGATCACCGAGCGACAGCGAGGTAATCCCAAGGTGGGCAGGGGGCGAAGCCCCTTACATTTTTTTGCTTTGTTAGAGCCCCCTACCGCGGATCACCGAGCGACAGCGAGGTAATCCCAATTTTTTCCATTTTACAAAGCAACAGCATTATTTGCCGGGAATAGAGAAATAGAACGAAGAGCCCTTACCCAATTCACTCTCAACCCATAGTTTTCCCCCGTGAAGTTCCACAAACTCTTTGCAGAGTATGAGTCCTAATCCGGTACTGGGTTCCCCCGCTGTGCCGTTTCTTTTGGATACTGTATTCATTGAGAATAGGTTGTCAAGCACTTCCGGGCTCATCCCAACACCAGAATCCAAAATATTCAAGGTTAATGTCCCGTTACTGTCATAGTTGCTCGAAATAGTAACGACACCTCCTGCCGATGTGAATTTGATTGCATTCGAAATAAGGTTCCGCAAAATAGTAAGGAACATGTTCTTGTCGGCACGTACCCTGGAATTTTGATGTATATCGTAAATTACGCTGATCTCTTTTTTCTCGGCAGATATCTTGAGAGTATTCATACTTTCCATAACCAGGTCCAGCAAATCAAGTTCTTCGGGAACAAATGTAATTGTTGAATTTTTCATTCGGGACCACTGCAGCAGATTCTCCAAAAGGGTATACAGGTTGGAAGCCGAATCCCTCATGGTTTCTGCAATGGTTCTTATCTCAGGTTTTGATAGCGAATCGATGTCCTCTGCCATAACCTGGGACAACCCTAAAAACCCATTGAACGGACCTTTAAGGTCATGGGCTATGATTGAAAAGAACTTGTCTTTTTCCTGGTTGGTAAGTTCGAGTTCCAAGTTTTTTGTGGTAAGCTCGGAGGTTTGTTCGGCTACCATTTTTTCCAGCAGATGCTTTTCGTTCCTGAGGAACTTTTCCCGTTGTAAAATATAAAGATAAACCGACAATACAACAAGAATAATGATAGCTATAAAGAAAATTGTGGTGTTGTACCATGGTGGTTTTATTTCAAACTGGAAAACCTCGGTGTTGCTCCAAAGGCCATCATTATTGATAGCTTTTATGTTAAAGCTGTATTTGCCGGGTGCCAAGTTTCCATATGTGATCTCCGTGCGATTTGTAGGCGTATTCCAGGTTTTTTCCAATCCACCAAGATAATACTGGTACCGCACACGGCTGTTGTGTTGGTGGGTGATTGTAGAAAAGTCAAAAGTAACGTAATTGTTCCTGTGGGAAAGCTTGAGTCCGGTAGGCAACCCGTTCCATGGCGTTATACCGGAAAACCGGAAGTTCTTCAACAATATGCCGTTTGCAAGGAATACAGCAGTATCCTTTGACTCAAACAACATTGACCATGGCACTTTTGCATGGTTTAGCCTTAAATCGGTTATCTGTAGGGTTGGCTTGCCGAGTTTTTTATCGGAAAGGTCCATTGATGCTTTTGTCAGCCTGTCCGAGGCTCCAATCCAGACATTCCCTTTGGAATCGGTATGTATTGCTCCCATATTGCAGCTGATACCGGTAAATCCCTCTTCAAAACCATAACTGTTGAAAACGGGGGTAAACAATGAGTCCGTTAGCAATGCTACCTGTTTGGCATCCAGTATGTTTATCCCGTCCCTTGTCCCTATCCACAGATTATTCCTAAGGTCAAACGCCAGGGACATCACATAATCGTTGTTGAGTCCTTGTTTAGTGTCAAAAAAAGTGAACTGCTCACCATCAAACCTTACCAGTCCCTCTCCACCTGTTCCGAACCACATGGCCCCCAAAGAGTCCTCGGCAATGCTGTAAATAATGCTGGCAGGGAAACCACTTTTTGGGTCATAATACTTAAAGGTACCATCGGAAAACTTGATCAAACCCTCTCCGTCTGTTCCGATCCACATATTGTCACTTTTGTCCCTGTGCAGATTAAGAAGGTTAACGGTACTCAATCCTGATTTGGTGCCGTAGTTGGTAAATGTTACACCATCAAATACAGAGAGACCACCACCGTATGTGGCAACCCATAAACGACCATACCGGTCCTTTTCAATATCCCTTACAGCATTGAAAGCAAGTCCTTTGTTGAAAGTGTAATTATAGGATAAATTGTCTTTTATGCGGGTTATCCCACTACCATCACTTCCCAGCCACATGGTTCCTGAAGAATCCGGCAGAATGGAATAGATTCTGCTGCCTTCAATGCCTTGGAAATGGGTAAGTTGGGCAAAAGAGGCATTTGCCGGGCTTAATCCTTCTGACATTATTGTGATGTAACTCCCGAAAGTCCCAAACCATATCCTTCCCGATTCATCTTCATTTATGGACATTACCCTGGATGAGCTGAGTCCTTCGCCATTTGAATAATGAAGGAACTGGCCTCCTCCATACCTGCCCAAACCGGCACCTCTTGTCCCAATCCAGATTGTACCGTCAGAATCTTCAGTGATTACCCTTGTGTAGTCCGCAGAGAGCCCCTCATCCCTTCCAAATCGGGTGAATGATTTTCCGTCAAAATATGATACTCCGTTAGCCGAAGCTGTAAACCAAATATTACCTTTATGATCTTCGTAGATGTGTCTAAGTGTGTTATCATGCAAACCATTTTTTTCGCTGTAATGGAGAAAATAACCATCTTCCATAACAACAGCACCCCTGTTAGTGGTTCCGACCCAGATTCTCCCTTGCCTGTCTTCCATTAGGGATGTAAGGTACTTTTCGGGAAGGCCGTTGGTTTCGTCGTAATTTATGAAGGAATTGCCGTCGAACCTGGAGAGTCCGTTGCCATAAGTGGCAATCCAGTTATACCCATTGCTGTCATGAAGTATGTAGCGGGTATCGTTTCCGGCAAGGCCGTTTAGGGTTGAATATGTTGTGAAGGAGGTGCCGTCAAACATTGCTATGCCGTTACCTGTTGCAAACCATATGTTTCCGTTGTTGTCTTCGGAAATATGGTTGACCACATTATCGGGCAAACCATCATTCGTGGTGAAGATATCCAGGCTAATACCGTTGAAGCGAGTCACACCACCACGGAAAGAACCAAACCAAATGTTGTGGTTGCTGTCTTCCAAAAGGGATAAGATCAGGTTGTTGTTCAAGCCCTGTTCCTTTGTATAGTGGTAGAAATTCCTCCCGTCATACCTTGATAGTCCGTCATCTGTACCAAGCCAGAGATTCCCCTTGTGGTCCTGTATCAATGCCCTGATCTGGTTATGCCTCAATCCCTGCAAAACGCCATAAAAAGAGAAATTATATGGGTTTTTCTCAGGAATGAAAGGGTTTTTTGTCTTTACTATCTCAGGTGAGCCACATAACAGACTGTTGTGAGTTTGGGCCAATGGAGTTATTATAGGTGCTGTTTCCATAAAAACCGTATCTGCACCCAGGATAACCAAAGTGTCAGGAATAACTGATGAGTTTTTTATGTTTCCAAACTCGGTCCATGATAGGGCAGGGAGTGGTGAAATAACCGGCAGGCCGGCAGGTAGAATTGACGGATGGTCAAGCAATGCAGTATCCGGAATATGGTCCTCTGCCGTGATTACAAGCGGGAGGTTAATGCCGGAGTAACTTTGTTCAGTTTCCCTGTGACATGAACCTATAGACAACATGATAGCAGCCGTCAAAAAAAAAGTATAACCTATGATTGATCCAATGGAGCGGTTTAAGAAATATTTTCTGTCCATACTGGCGGTTTACACTATTATATTTTAAGGCAATATACGAAAAAAAAATGGCATGTATGGCAAAAAAGAGATATCTTGCAGGCTATTTTTTTAAAACCAGGGTTATGATTTCGGTAGAGGGATTGAGTGTAGAATTTGGCGGAACCAAACTATTTGATAATATTTCGTTTGCAATCAATGAAAAAGACAAGATTGCATTGATGGGAAAAAACGGGGCAGGAAAATCAACATTGCTCAAGATTATAGCTGGCGCAAAAACTCCGTCAAAAGGGGTGGTTACATCACCAAGTGATTCAGTAATTTCATATTTGCCGCAGCATTTGATGACCGAAGACGGGAACACCGTTTATGAAGAGACATCCCTTGCTTTTTTGCATATATTGGAGATGGAGCAGAGGATTGGTGAACTAAACGGGTTGATGCAACAACGGGATGATTATGACTCTCCCGACTATTACTCTTTGATTGAGGAACTGTCCCATCTCAGTGAAAAACTTTATACAATAGAGACTGTCAACTACAGGGAAGAGATAGAAAAGGTTCTTACAGGCCTTGGATTCAAAAGGTCCGACCTGGAGAGACAGACTTCGGAGTTCAGCGGCGGTTGGAGGATGAGAATTGAATTGGCAAAAATATTGTTGAAAAAACCCGATCTGATTTTATTGGATGAGCCAACCAACCACCTGGATATGGACTCAATAATTTGGCTGGAGGATTTTTTGTTAAACCAAGCAAAGGCAGTTATATTGATCTCACACGATAAATCTTTTGTAGACAGGGTGACAAACAGGACTATCGAAATAACATTGGGAAAGATATATGACTATAAAGTGAATTATTCCCATTACCTGGAACTGAGGAGGGACAGGAGGATGCAGCAACAAAGGGCCTTTGACGAACAGCAAAAGATGATTGCCGAAACCAAAGAATTCATCGAAAGGTTCAAGGGAACGTACTCCAAAACCTTTCAGGTTCAATCCAGGGTCAAAATGCTTGAAAAACTTGAAATTGTTGAAGTGGACGAAATTGATACCTCTGCCCTCAGGTTACGTTTTCCCCCGTCACCCCGATCGGGCAACTTTCCCGTTATTGCAGAGGGTGCAGGCAAAACCTACGATGAGAAACCGGTTTTTTCTAATGCCACATTTACAATAAACAAAGGGGACAAAGTGGCATTCATCGGCAAAAACGGAGAGGGTAAATCCACAATGGTGAAATGTATAATGGGTGAGATACCCTATGATGGCAAGGTTACCTTGGGACACAATGTTAAAATTGGATATTTTGCTCAAAATCAGGCTTCGATGCTGGACGAGGATCTTACGGTTTTCCAGACAATAGACAACGTCGCAATAGGGGAGGTCAGGACCAAGATCCGGGATATTCTTGGAGCATTCATGTTTGGAAAAGATGATTCTGACAAAAAAGTCAAAGTTTTGTCGGGAGGAGAGAGAAGTCGGTTGGCAATGATAAAGCTTTTGCTGGAACCAGTAAACTTCCTGATTCTGGATGAGCCTACCAACCATTTGGATATCAAAACAAAAGATGTGCTTAAACAAGCATTGTTGCAATTTGACGGAACATTGATAGTGGTGTCACACGACAGGGATTTCCTGGATGGACTGGTATCAAAAGTTTATGAGTTTGGCAACGGCAAGGTGAAGGAGCATATAGAAACCATAAACAGCTTCCTTGAAAAGAGGAGGCTGGAAAACCTTAACCAATACAACTAGAGTGAATCCAGCATCTCTTTGAATACTGTCAGGTCTGCCTTTATTGTAACCGCCGATTTATCCTTGCTTAGCGAGTTTTTCAATCTTTGGGGGATTTCTGGAGCTGGAACATTGGCCTTTACTATTACATCGGAAAACTTTGCAGGATGGGCTGTAGACAAAACAATATAATCTGTTTCAAGAGATCTTTTTCTTTGCCTGTAACTTTCGAGGGCAAGATATCCTACTGATGTGTGTGGGTCCATGGTGTATTCATGCTCTTTGTAAACCTTGTTGATTGCTTCAAGTGTCATTTTGTCATCGAAGGATTCGCTGAATATTACATTGTTGATCTTTCCAAGGTCATTTCCAAACATGGAAATCACCCTCTCCAGGTTACTGGGGTTACCCACATCCATTGCATTTGAAATGGTAGGAATTGTTGGCAGAGGTGTGTGTTGGCCGGAGGAAAGGTATTTGGGAATCGACTGGTTTGAATTTACAGCTGCAATGAATTTGCTTACATCTAATCCCATTGCAGAGGCAATCAATCCGCCTGTAAGGTTGCCCATATTGCCTGTCGGTACCGAAAAAACAACTTTTTTGCATGTTGCCCTCGAAGCGGCAAAGTGATAGTAAAACGATTGGGGCAGCAGACGAGCGATGTTTATGGAATTGGCTGAAGTCAAACCTAAGCGCTTTTTCAGACGGATATCTGCAAAAGCCTCTTTGACCAATTTCTGGCAGTCATCAAATGAGCCCTTTACCTCTAATGCCGTGATATTTCCCCCGTAGGTTGTAAGCTGTTTTTCCTGGCTGGCACTTACCATGCCCGACGGATACAGGAGTACTACCTTGATGCCCGGTAGGTTATGGAAACTGCTTGCAACTGCACTCCCGGTATCTCCCGAAGTAGCTGCAAGAATCATTCTCTCTTTGCCTGACTCGTTGGCAATATTGGTTAATATCCCTGCCATGAACCTTGC
>SABC01000032.1 GCA_009929175.1 Bacteroidia bacterium
TGACACCGTAGGTAAGTTTGAGGTTATTGTTAACCCTCCACTCATCCTGAAGGTAAAGGCTACCAAGACCAAAACTCATCTCAACACCTTTAGGGTCTGCTCCGCCGTAACCATAAGTCACACCAAAAGCAGTAGGTTTTGCATTGTTTATAAAGTCATCCAGGGAAGCATAGCGGTAATAGCTGGTTCCTTCACGGATATAAGAGTTGTTCACATAGATGTTATCATAAGAAACACCAGCAGTCAATGTGTGTTTATCAAGGTTGATCGATAGGTTGTTTACAATTGAGAAGGTGTTGTTTTCTACCTGGTTCCTGTAAGTAAACAATTCATAACCGAAAGACATGTAAGGATCGCCATCCTTGTAGATGTCTACAAACGGGAAAATATCGCTCTTGCTCGTTCTCTTAGGGTCGGTGGTAGCTGTGTAAGATACCAGCAACTTGTTGGAGAATTTATTGCCAAAAGTTGAGTTAAGCTCTGCTGCAAAAGCATCGATTGCATTCTCGTTACCGTAAAAAGAATTCGAGAAAGAGATAGACTTTTCACCTACACGGGAGAAGTTGGACCTGGAAACACCGGGAGGGCCCGAAGTGGCATTTGTAAGTGATGTACTTGTATTCCTGAGCCTGTTGTAACGGAAAGCGAACTTGTGGTTACGGGCAATATTCCAGTCAATTCTTGCAAGGATTTTGTAGTTTTCCGAAGGGAAAGCACCAAAGTTTTGGTAGTCACCCGGGTCGTAGTTATAAGTCGAAAGAAGGTGCGATTTAGCCCTTTCAAGATCGGCAACAGTAGTACGGGAGGTCCTTGTGTCATTATTTGCAACACCGTTTGTACTGGGTTCCCATGCATTGCTGGGGCTATCCTCTTTTTCGTACTCGTAGCTGGCAAAAATAAAGAGCTTATCCTTGATGATAGGGGCACCAACGGTAAAACCAAAGGTTTGGGAAGAGTTATCCCTCGCTTTGGGAACAATCTGATCTCCTACTTTTTCTCCGGTAAAAGACTTAGGTCTTTGGTAAGTGTACGCCGAAACCTTCAAACGGTTGTCCCCGGATTTGGTAACCGCATTGATGGAAGCACCTGTAAATTGTGAAAGGCGAACATCGTAAGGAGCAAGGTTAACTGTAACCTGCTCAATTGCATCCAGCGAAATCGGCTGAGAAGAACCACCGGGCATTGCACTGCTGGAGAGACCAAAGTTATTGTTGAATGCGGCACCGTCAATTGTAACAGTATTGAAACGACCATCACGACCTGCAAACGAGTTGCCGTTTGCCTGCGGGGTCATCCTGGTGAAATCGGTAAGGCTCCTGCTGATAGAAGGGAGAGAAGAGATTTCCCTTGAACCAACGTTCATGGAAGCACCGGTACGATCCCTGTTAAGGATAGGGTTAACAATACCTGCAGATACCACTACCTCCGAAAGGGTCATGGCCTCTTCTACAAGTTTTGCATCGTAAACGAAGTTTTCGCCAAGGCGGAGGCTTAGGTTCTCGGCCTTGATAGTTCCATAGCCCAGGTAGGTTACCTCAACAGCATAAGGACCGCCTACACGCATGTTTTGGATGCGGTAACGACCAGTGTTATCAGTAATTGAATAGTACTTGGTACCAGATGGAGTGTGGACAGCCACAACTGCAGCCCCGATTACCGGAGTACCATCTACCTCTGTTATTTGACCACTCATGGAAGATGTCGTAACCTGCGCAAAAAGCGAAGCAGATAACACCAAACTGAATGCCAACAGGGCAAATTGTTTAATCATTTGTTTCATAGGTATTTAAATAATTTATTAGGTATTCTGGGGCAAAAATAAGAAAATCCATCCGATAAGTTACAATTAATCTAAATTATTTAACAATTCCTTAAAAAAACGTAAAAATCATTATACTGTTCATTTACAATCGAATAAATGCAGAGATTTTTTGATTTGTCAATATTTGGTTAATAAGTTTTTTTATTTACCTTTGCCACCCGAATGTGGAGAGATTTGACTGCTTGCAACCACACAAAAAAATGCTAAAACGTTCCCAATAAAGCCCCGTTTTTTCCCGCAAGGGGCCATCCAGGAATTGTTTCCCGCATTACCAGGCAAACTCTCTCTTTACAAGAGTGTTTATTTATTTAAAATTATTTACAATGTCATACCTGTTTACATCGGAATCTGTATCTGAGGGGCACCCCGACAAGATAGCAGACCAAATATCAGACGCCATACTTGACCAGTTTCTCACCCAGGACCCCGAATCCAAAGTAGCCTGCGAAACATTTGTGAGCACAGGCCTCGTGGTGGTGGGCGGAGAGGTCAAATCCAACGCCTACGTAGATATCCAGAGCGTTTCGCGCAGAGTTATAAACCGTATAGGATACACAAAAGCAGAGTATATGTTCGATGGCAACTCCTGCGGAATCCTCAGTGCCATCCACGAACAATCCCCGGACATCAACCGCGGGGTAGAGGTACAAGACCCCGACCAACAAGGGGCCGGAGACCAGGGGATGATGTTCGGTTATGCATGCCGCGACACACAAGAATATATGCCACTGGCACTTACCCTGTCACATATCGCACTAATGGAGCTTTCAAGGATAAGGAAAGAGACCAATCTCATGCCCTACCTTCGACCAGATGCCAAATCGCAATTCACAATCGAATACAACGACGACAACACCCCAAAAAGAGTACATACTATTGTGATTTCCACCCAACACGACGAGTTTGACGACGACAGCTCCATGCAAACCAGGATAAAGAGCGACGTAAAAAACATCCTGATTCCTGCTATACTTAACAGACTGCCCCTGCAAACACAAAAACTGTTCGAACAAGAGTATATCCTGCACGTAAACCCCACCGGGAAATTTGTAATAGGAGGCCCCCACGGTGACACCGGCCTCACCGGCAGGAAGATCATCGTAGACACATACGGCGGCAAAGGAGCCCACGGAGGAGGAGCCTTTTCGGGTAAAGACCCCAGCAAGGTGGATCGCTCGGCGGCATATGCTGCCCGATATATTGCCAAAAACCTTGTAGCAGCCGGAGTTGCCGACGAAATCCTGGTACAGCTTGCCTACGCAATCGGAGTTGCACAGCCTGTTAGTATTTTTGTAAACACATACGGCACTGCATTCCGCAACCAGCCGGGCATAACCATGAGCGACGGGGAGATTGCACAAAAGATAGGCGAAATGTTTGACCTCAGGCCTGCAGCAATCATACGCAAATTCGGACTAAAGAAACCCATTTATGAAGTAACAGCCGCATATGGTCATATGGGAAGGGACCCCTTTGTAAAGGAGATCGAATTATGCCGTAACGGAAGCATGCAAAAGGAAGAGGTCCAGTTTTTCGGATGGGAAAAGCTGGATTCGGTGGAAATGATCCAAAAAAACTTTGGTATTTAACCAAGGGAGTCCGATTTCCAGAGCAGTTTTTTTCCAAACCCCAGACGGTTGTCGGTAAACTTGAGCTCAGTCAAACGAATCACCCATAAATCGCCCCCTTTTAGTATCGCATACGGAAACCGCCTTAGGTAACTGAGGCGGTATTTGTTTATCAAAGAGCCATCTATCTGCTCCATCACCCCTTTGAGCTGCACTCCCCTTATCAGCCCGATGGTTTCGGTCTCCAGTGCAACACCACCCGCAACCAAACCCGTGCCTCCGGAATGCAACATCTGCACATGCCTGGTCTTATCCTCCGAAGTGACCACCAAAAGGTTCTCCTCCTTCAGGTAAACATAAAAGGCATGCCAGCTCCAAATGTCACTCCCGTCGTAAACACTCAAGGTAACGACATGGTGCTCCTTCAAGAACCCGGCAATCCTGCTGTCCGGCAAATTACTCATGACCAGCCTCCCGAAAAAGGTAGATTTTGTCGGAGCGCCTCAACCTTACCCCCTGAGGCAGAGGAATGGAACAATACTCTCCTTTGACACTCTTTTGCACCTCCTTTAGAGCCACCCTGATCTCATCCACGGTGTGCTCGATAACCCCGGTAGAGGGACCGATTATCAATATCATATCCCCAATGGAGATTTCCCCGGTCTCAATCAGAACCTCGGCAACCGAAAGGTTGGAAAAAAAGTTTGTCACCTTGCCAACATAGCTCTTCTTACGTGTAGCCTTATTGCCATACACGTCGCTCCACTCACCAAGCCTGGCACCCTGGTAGTAGCCATCCCAGAAACCACGATTGAACACCGACGATAACTCCTGCTGCAACACACCAACAAACTCGACATTGTATGTCCCGTTGCAAACCGCATCGGCAGCCCTGCGATAGGCAGAGGCAACCATTTTCACATACTCAGGTGCCCTGGCCCTGCCCTCGATCTTGAACACCCTCACTCCCGAATCTATTATCTTGTCTACAAAGGCAATTGTAGAAAGATCCTTGGGAGACATAATGTACTCGTTGTCAATCTCCAATGTGTTTCCTGTCTCCTTATCCTTTACCTCGTAACTCCTGCGGCAAATCTGGTAGCAAGAGCCCCTGTTTGCAGAGGCGTTGTACTCATGCAGGCTCAGGTAACATTTGCCCGAAACTGCCATACACAAAGCCCCGTGGCAAAAAAGCTCCAGCCTCACCAACTCCCCCGAAGGGCCGGTGATCCTCTCCTTCAAAATAGCATCATAAATATCCTTGACCTGGAACAGAGTAAGCTCCCTTGCCAGCACAACCACATCGGCAAAACGGGCATGATACCTTACGCTTTCAATGTTTGAGACATTGAGCTGGGTGGAGATATGCACCTCCATACCCCTCTCCCTCGCATAGAGTATCACTGCAACATCCGAAGCAATCACCGCCGAAATCCCCGCCTCCACTGCAGCATCCAAAGTCTGCCTCATGGATTCCAGATCCTTGTCATAAATAACAATATTGAGAGTAAGGTAAGACTTTACGCCAGCCTCCCGGCAAATCCGAGCTATCTCGGGCAGAGAGTCCACCCCAAAATTATTTGCAGAGTGTGACCTCATGTTCAGGTTACCAACTCCAAAATAGACCGAGTCGGCACCACCCTGTATAGCAGCAACCAGCGACTCAAAATTACCGGCAGGTGCCATTATTTCAATATCTCCCGGAGAGACTCCCCCGGAGGTTTTCATTTCCATTTCAAAAAGTTTTATTAAAAGACTACAATCGGGAATCAAAAAAGTTGACAATCTTTGAAGTGAGTTCCTCCGGCTGCAAACCCTCCAGGCAAATATAGTCGCCCCTGTAACACTCCTTATTCCCGAACACCGAGCAAGGACGGCACTCAGCAGGTGCCATCACAGCCATCGAAGGGTCCTGCCCCCAACCATAAAATCCCAGCCAGGGATGTGTCGCTCCCCAAACCGACAACACCGGTACCCCCATTGCAGAGGCAAAGTGCATGTTTGCAGAGTCCATGCAAACCATAAGGTCCAGCCCCTTCATCAACGCCAACTCCTCTTTGAATCCAAGCTCTCCCGCAACCGATTTCACCCCCGAATATTTTTGCTCCCAACCTTTGAGAAGAGCACTTTCCTTGGCACCTCCGCCAAACAAAGTCACCGAATAACGGTCATCTTGGCTGAGGGCGGCCACAACACGCTCCATATATGCTACCGGCCACTCCTTTCCCTTATGTTTGGCAAAAGGGGCTATCCCCACACGCCTCGAACCCCTTGCAGAGTAGTCCCTATCCTTGACCCCGGCATTAATATCAAGAGGTTTGTCGGCAAAATCCAAAAAATCAAACCCCAAACCACATAACACCTTTTCATACCGGCCCATCGAAGATGTTAGTTTTTCCAAAATTTTGTTCTCTTTTGCAGTAAGCCTGGCCTTCTCACTCCTCCCCTTGTCCATGGAGCGAAAAGACACGCGGGAAAAAGCAAAAAAGAACCTTAGGATGTGGGTCCTCAGGACCGAATGGATATCGGCAACATCGGTAACACCCAATGAAAGCAACTCCCTGTAAAGGGCATAAAGACCCTTTATGCCTTTGTGCTTGCCTTGAGGCATTATTGGATAAAACCGAAGATTTGGAACCCCTTCGAACAAAGGCTCCAGCATTGGCCTGGAAACCACAGTAAAAACCACACCGGGATTGGCTTGGGCATATGCCTTTACCAAAGGAGAGGCAATCGCAACGTCTCCCAAAGCCGAAAACCTCAGGACAGCAACATGCCTGTTATTTTTTACCCCCATAAAGTACCGGGTTGAGTGAGGGATCGTTGTACATCTTCATCTGCTTGTAAAACTTCAAGTACTTGTCTCCTCTTTCTATTTCGGTCAAAAGCTGGTCAATTGCACCGGAAAGATCCGTCCTTTGGGTGAGCAGGGTCTCCAGCTTGCCGGAACAAACTTCACGGTGTTCGTCTGTAGCCCCCTTCCTGGTGGCCTCTGCACGCATATGATATATCTTGAGGGCCAATATTGAGAGCCGGTCAACGGCCCAAGCCGGGGTTTCCGTATTCAAAGTGGCATTTTCCCTCACCTTTACCCCCGAATATTTGTCCATGAAAAAGCTGTCAATCAGCTCAACCATATCGGTCCTTTCCTGGTTGGAACGGTCGATTCTTCTCTTAATGGCCAGAGCATCCACAGGGTCAATTGATGGCTCCCTTATGATATCCTCCAGGTGCCATTGTACTGCATCAATCCAGTTTTTGGAGTAAAGATACCAATCCAGGGTCCTCTCTTTGAACGGGTTGTTCATGGGAGCATCCACATTGTCGGTAACATGGTAATCGTTTACACATTTGTCAAAAATGGTGTTGCAATTTTCACTGAAAGTCATGATTCTTATACTTGTTGGTTATTACTACTTTTCACGGTTTATAATCTCGGCGGCAAATTCATGGAGCCTCTCTTTTTGCTCCTTGGTAAAGCCGCAATCCTTTACATATTCCAATGCCTTTTTGTGCAGGTTGTCCATAGCCTCTTCCGCCGCTTCCTTGATTCCCAGCTCTTTGTAAACCCCAAGCACTGTGGAGATTTTTCCCTCAGGGGCAATACCGTTGCTTTTGAAAATCTCAAGGATTTCGCTTCTCTTGGTACCGCCGGCCCTCCTTAGCGACTCAACCAACAGCCATGTTTTTTTACCACACAGTATATCCCCTCCAATCTTCTTGCCAAAGACTACCGAATCGCCAAAACTGTCAAAATAGTCATCCTTGATCTGGAACGCAAGACCTAACTGGTATGCATAATTGTACAATGCATCGGCCATAGGGGCCGGTGCACCGGCAATTATTGCTCCCAGTTTGGATGAGGCAGCAATCAGTACTGCCGTCTTGAGACCAATCATTGAGAGGTAGTCCTCCATTGTAATGAACGGGGCCGATTCGTAGTTCATGTCGTACTGCTGACCTTCGCATACCTTGGCAGCCGTATCGGAAAAAAGGTCCATCACCGGTTTCAGTTTGTCGGCAGGGGCCATGGCCATATACTGGTATGACTTTATGCACATAACGTCACCCGACAAAATGGCAATGTTGTTGTTCCACTTTTTATGGACAGTCATCCTGTTCCTGCGAAGATCGGCATTGTCCATGATATCGTCGTGGATAAGAGTAAAGCCATGAAAAACCTCCAGACCCATTGCAGGGTATAAAATCGAACGATCGATCTTGTCCGAAAAAAGATTATATGTAAGGATTGCAAGTTTTGGCCTTAGTCTTTTGCCCCCGATGGAAATGAGATACTCAATGGGATTGTAAAGTTCACCCGGGTCACCTTTGAGCTCCAGAGAGAAGATCCCCTTCTCTACAACAGAATCTATCTCAGATATTGTAAACATAAACAGCAGAATTATTTTGACAAAGCTAACCCTTTTTTCTATATTTTAGTATCTTCGCGCCCGTGGAAACTAAAAATTCAAAGAGGGCAACAGTGGTCAGGCACACCGGTAGCCAATACACGGTGAGTGACTTACCTGTATGGGAACCGGTAGTATGTGTACTGCGTGGCAAATTACGCCTAAAGGGTGCAACATCTACCAACCCCATAGCAGTCGGGGACCACATCAGCTACGAACCCCAGGAAGACGGGACCGGAGTTATCACTGCAATAGAACCAAGGAAAAACTACATAATCCGCAAATCAACCAACTTGTCGAGGCAGGCGCATATTATTGCTTCCAACCTGGACCAAGTGTTTTTGATAGTTACCCTCGACTTCCCCGAGACCAAATTAGAGTTCATTGACAGGTTCCTGGTTACCTGCGAAGCCTACAAGGTCCCTGTTGTAATACTTTTGAACAAAAGCGATCTTTACACAAAAGAGTACTCGGGCTACAAGGAATTTTTCCACGACATTTACTCCCGCAGTGCCGGGTACACCATATTGGAAACATCCGGGACAACAAAACACAATATAGAGATAATCAAGGATATGTGCAGAGGAAAACTCTCTCTGTTTTCGGGTATCTCCGGAGTTGGCAAATCGTCACTCATAAACAGCCTTGACCCCTCCCTTTCCCTAAAAACCGGTGAAATTTCCCAATACCATAAGCAGGGCAAACATACCACAACTTTTTACGAGATCCACCCTCTTACATCGGGAGGATTCATCATAGACACCCCGGGGATAAAAGGCTTTGGACTTCTCGAAATGGAAAAGGAGGAGCTCAGCCATTACCTTCCCGAAATGCTTCGCGTGCTGGACGACTGCCGCTTCTCTCCCTGCACCCACACCCACGAACCAGGTTGCGCGGTTAAAAAAGCTGTGGAAGACGGGGAGATAACCCCGGAAAGGTACCAGTCATACCTAAGCATGCTGGAAGAAGAGGAAAAATACAGATGAACAGGAAAGTTTTGAAGCTGGCAGGGCCCAGCATACTGGCAAACATAACGGTACCCCTTGTAGGAATGGTGGATGTGGCAATAGCCGGAAGGTTGGGCGATGCAGCCAGCATCGGAGCCATCGCTGTTGCCACAATGTTGTTTGACCTTCTCTACTGGAACATGGGGTTCCTGAGGGTTGGAACAGGAGGTCTGGCAGCACAGGCCTACGGAAGGAGGGATTTCCGTGATGCATTCCGGGTGCTCGTACAGGCGTTGGGAACAGCTCTCACGGCAGCTCTGTTTATTTGGGTTATCCAGATAATATACCTCGAGACAGCCTTTTTGATTGTAGACACATCCCCCTCCACCGAACAGTTTGCCAGAACATACTTTAACATCAGAATCTGGGCTGCACCTGCAACCCTTTCACTCTTCGTTTTCAAAGGCTGGTTCATCGGGATGCAAAACACCATAAGCCCAATGGTGGTGGATGTTACCGTTAATGTAACAAACCTTTTGGCCAGCATATTCTTTGCCTTGGGGCTCAATATGGGAATCGCCGGAATAGCCCTTGGAACACTTGCAGCACAATATATAGGATTGATCCTGGCAATGGCACTCATGTATATCTACTACCGTAAGCTGTTCCACTACATCAGGATCAGGGGCAACCTTAAAATCAGGCAGATGAAAAGCTTTTTCGTGCTTAACGGCAACCTGTTCATACGCAGCACATCCCTGCTGCTGGTATATGCCGGGTTCACCGGCCTCTCTGCAAAGTATGGCGACAACCTGCTTGCGGTAAGCACCATCATGATGAAGCTCATGCTTCTATACTCCTATTTTATTGATGGCTTTGCATATGCAGGAGAAGCGCTTACGGGGCGCTACATAGGAGCAAAGGACCCAAACTCACTTAAAAAAGCAATAAAGGTCCTTTTTGTGTGGACCTTTATAATCGCTTTTGTCTCAACAATTGCCTACGCCTTTGCAGATGAATCACTCTTCCGTCTCATGACCAACAACGAAGAGGTAATAATGACAGCCCGTCAGTTTTTCCCGTGGTTGCTGGTGGTGCCGCTCTTCAGTTGCGTGGCCTTTATCCTGGACGGAATATTCATAGGAGCAACAGCCTCTGCAGCAATAAGGGACACAATGCTGGTTTCGGCAGGTTCATTCTTTGCAGTCTACTATGTTTTCCAAGGCAACATAGGACTACACGCTCTTTTTGCCGCATATATGATGCACCTGATTGTGCGTACGGTCATGATGTCCCTTCTCATCAAAAAAGATGTGATGGGAAAAGCTGCTTAGTAGCGGGCAGAAACTGCATCCCAGTCTATGATCCCCCAAAGGGAAGACAAATAGTCACCCCTGCGGTTTTGGTAATCCAGGTAATAGGCATGCTCCCACACATCGAATGTGAGGATTGGTGTCATACCTTTGGTAAGGGGTGTTCCGGCATTACTCTCCTTCAAGATAACAAGGTTGCCATTGCTCTCCTTTGCAAGCCAAGCCCAACCGGATCCAAAAAGGGAAAGGGCGGCAGCGTTGAACTCCTTCACGAAATGTTCAAAAGAGCCCCACTGGTTTTCGATGGCCTTGGCCAGCCCTCCTTTGGGCACTCCTCCGCCCCCTTGTTTGAAGGAGTAAAAATAGAAAGTGTGGTTCCAAACCTGGGCAGCGTTGTTAAAGATAGCACCCTCTGATTTTAGTATGATCTCCTCCAGTGACATCTGCTCAAATGCAGTTCCCTTGATAAGATTGTTGAGGTTGTTCACGTAGGCAAGGTGGTGTTTGCCATGATGGTACTCAATGGTTCCCATCCCTATAACCGGCTCCAATGCATCTTTGGCATATGGAAGCACAGGTAATTGAAAATTCATAATCAGTTATATTTTAAAAATATTAATGCTATCTTTGAAACAGTTATTAATTAACCCCTGTAAATATCTTACCAATCTTTTGCTAAGATAATAAAAATGTGACAGAACAATCCTATGAGCAGACCATTAATTTTAATTGCCGAAGATTTAGACAGTAATTTTCTGTTCCTTAAAATCGTGTTGTCAAAAAAATATGACATTATCTGGGCAAAAAACGGAGAATCTGCAGTCAAGATGTATACCGAATACAACCCTGACCTTATATTAATGGATATTAAGATGCCTGTGATGGACGGGCTTGCCTCCACCAGGGCAATCAGGGAGATATCCCCGACTGTGCCAATTGTTGTTCAAACTGCAAATGCATTCGAAAGCGACCACCAAAAGGCCAAGGAGGCCGGTGCTACGGATATCATCACAAAACCCATTAAAATCACCCACCTGACCTCATTGGTCGACAAATACCTCGAAGACATCAAAGAAACAAGCTTCCCGGAAGATATCTACGATCATGATTAAAGACCTTAAATACTTAAAACTACTCTCGAAAAGCTTCCCAACCATTTCCGATGCCACAACCGAAATCATCAATCTTGAAGCTATCCTCAACCTTCCAAAGGGAACCGAACATTTCCTGACCGACATCCACGGCGAACACGAAGCTTTCCATCATGTTTTGAAAAACGCATCGGGAGTCATCCGCAAAAAAGTCGAGATGATTTTTGGCCATACCCTGAGGGAGGGCGAAAAGAGGGAGCTCTGCACACTCATTTACTATCCAAAAGAGAAGCTCCGGATCATAAAGGAGAGGGAGGGAAAGGAGATAGACGACTGGTACAGGATGGTACTGGTACAACTAATGAGGGTTTGCAGCAACGTCTCTTCCAAATATACCCGTTCCAAGGTACGCAAAGCACTCCCGCCCGAGTTTTCGTATATTATCCAAGAGCTTTTGCACGAATCCCTTGCAGAGCCAAACAAGCACGACTATATCTCAGCCATTATCTCTACAATTGTATCTACAGGCCGTTCAGAGAATTTCATAGTTGCAATCTGCAACCTGATACAACGTCTTACAATCGATTCACTGCACATCATCGGGGACGTATACGACAGGGGGCCGGGTGCCCACATAATCATGGACCTTTTGTGCAACTACCACAACTTTGACATCCAGTGGGGCAACCATGACCTTGTTTGGATGGGTGCCGCTGCCGGCAGTGAGGCTTGCATGGCAAATGTGGTGAGGATTTCGCTCAGGTATGCCAACCTGGCTACACTGGAGGAGGGTTACGGCATTAACCTGATGCCTCTTGCAACCCTCGCCATGGAGGTATACAAAGATGATGAGTGCAAGCTTTTCAATCCAAAGGCAAACGAAGACGAGCCTGTAAAGAGCCGCCATATAAGGATGATAGCCCAGATGCACAAAGCCATTTCAATTATCCAGTTCAAACTTGAGGGTGCAGTGATAGCCCGTAACAAAGAGTATGGCATGGAGGCCCGCAACCTGCTA
Source organism: Bacteroidia bacterium (assembly GCA_009929175.1). GTDB lineage: Bacteria > Bacteroidota > Bacteroidia > Bacteroidales > UBA932 > Bact-08. The sequence continues at coordinate 12,169 of SABC01000032.1, forward strand.
CACCTGGTGGATTACAACAAAGGGTCCATTACACTTGATGGCAGGGAGTATGAACTGAGGGACAAAAACTTCCCCACAATTGACCCTGCCAATCCATACAAACTTTCGGAGGAAGAGCAGGAGACTGTCAACACGCTAATGCACTACTTCCAGAACAGCGAGAAGCTCCATAAACACATGAAGTTGATGTTTAACAACGGATCGCTTTACCTAGTAAGGAACTCCAATTTGCTTTACCATGGATCCATGCCTTTGAACCCGGACGGTTCGTTGAAGAAAATAAAGGTTCTTGGTGACGAATTGTCGGGAAAACCCCTTTTTGACAAAATCGAAAAGGTTGTCAGGCAAGCATATTTTGAGGAGAGGAAAAAACCATCAAAACACAGTTGCAAAGATTATATCTGGTACTTGTGGTGCGGCCCGGACTCTCCCCAGTTTGACAAATCCAAGATGGCTACATTTGAAAGATACTTCATAGCCGACAAGGAGACCCACAAAGAGGAAAAAGGTCACTACAACAAACTCAAAAACAACCGGGAGGTTTGTGAAATGATCCTTCGTGAGTTTGGGATAACCGACCCCCAGTCGCATATAATAAATGGTCATATCCCGGTGAAGACCGGCAAAGGGGAGTCGCCGATCAAGGCAGGCGGAAAGTTGCTGGTCATAGACGGAGGTTATTCAAAGGCCTACCAGTCCGAGACAGGAATAGCGGGATACACTCTCATTTACAACTCACACGGGCTGCAAATTGTGCAGCACCAACCTTTTGTATCGGCATCAAAAGCTATCAGGGACGGTGACGACATTATTTCGGAGACCACTGTCCTCGAATTCAGCAACAAACGCAAGCTTGTAAGGGATACCGACATAGGCCTGGAATTACAAAACCAGATAGACGATCTGGTCCATCTGGTTTCGGCATACAGGAGCGGTATAATCAAAGAGAGCGACTAAACCGCCCAATAATTCAAATAAAAAGTTCGGCTATCATGCAACGTGCCGACCCTCCGCCATTGTTCTCAATAGTGGTGAGGTCGGGGGATACTATTTTGCAGTACTTCTCCAGTTGCTCTGACTGTACACGGGTAAGGGATTTCCTGGCCCTTGCCGACATAATCAGCAGGGGCTCTCCTTTTGCCGACCTAACTTCCAGCATGTTCCCGGCAAACTCAGCCATCTGGTCCAGGGAGATTTCTACAACCTCCTTATCACTCTCCTCTGCAAGTGCAATGAAATTGGAGCGTTGGTCAATATCCCTTATGGAGTCGAGGCAGGCCACAATAAAACCGGAACAAACGCTCATCATTACATTTGTGTGGTAAATAGGGTTGCCGCCTGCATCCACTGCGTCAAATAGGTAATAGTCAAAATCGAGTTCATCGCAAAACCTCTCCAGCACCTCTTCGTTGGTTCTGGGAGAACGGCATGCGTAAACCAGGTTGTTGTCGCGGTCAAAAACCATACTCCCGGTACCCTCCAGGAACTTTCCTTTTGATTCGGAATCGGTGAGGTCAACGACCCTTCTTACCCCAGGAAGCTTCCTCAGGTGCTCCACCACGGCTGGCTTTCTCTCCAGCCTTCGGTTTGGCGCAAACATCGGGTAAAAAACCAATGTGCCTCCCTGGTGGGTTGAGAACCAGTTGTTGGGAAAAATGGAATCGGGGGTGTGGGGTTCGGGCGTGTCTTCTATGACTGTAACCTCTACTCCCTCTGCCTTCAAAAGCGAGACAAAAGCGTCAAACTCCTTGCCGGCCATGTTGGCAGCCTCTTGTTCGTCTCCTTTTACCTGGAATGCGTTATCGCCTGAGGTCTGTTCATTGAACCCGAACTTCACAGGCCTGATCATTAATATACTGGATGTTGATTGCATCGTAGTAGTTTAAATTGTTAATCTGTTATTCGAGAGAGCTTATTGACTCCTTGATAATCCCGATTGCCGTCATAAGCTCTTGCTCGGTAATCACAAGCGGAGGCGCAAACCTTATTATATGCCTGTGGGTTGGTTTTGCGAGCAATCCGTTTTCTGCCATCTTGACACATACATCCCAAGCCTCTTTTCCGTTATGGGGTTTGATAACCACAGCATTGAGCAATCCTTTGCCTCGCACAAGTTCCACGAAAGGCGATTTGAAAGCTCTCATCTCCCTGCGGAAGATCTCTCCAAGGTATTCTGCCTTTTTGGTCAGGTCCTCATTTTTTACAACCTCCAAAGCCGCCATAGCTACTTTGCAAGCGAGGGGGAATCCGCCAAAAGTAGATCCATGTTCGCCGGGTTTGATGGTCAGCATGATCTCGTCGTCGGCCAAAACCGCCGAAACCGGCATTACTCCGCCCGAAATGGCTTTGCCGAGGATTACGATATCGGGTCTGATGCCTTCATGGTCGCAGCACAGCATCTTGCCTGTACGGGCAATACCGGTCTGCACCTCGTCGGCAACAAAAAGAACATTGTACTTTTTGCAGAGTTCATAGCATTTTTTGAGGTAGCCGTCATCGGGTACAAATACGCCTGCCTCTCCCTGGATCGGCTCCAGCATAAAGGCGGCAATATTGGTTCCCTGCTGTTGCAGTACCTGTTCCAATGCCTCTGCATTATTGTATGGGATCTTTATCAGACCGGGGGTAAAAGGGCCGTATTGAGCATATGAGTCGGGGTCTGTCGACAGTGAAACGATTGAGATTGTACGTCCGTGGAAGTTACCTTCACAACCCACAATCATGGCTTGGTTTTCGGGAATACCCTTTTTCACATAGCCCCACCTGCGGGATAATTTGAGCGCAGTCTCCACAGCCTCAGCACCTGAATTCATAGGCAAAACCTTGTCGTATCCAAAGTAATTGTGGATATACTCCTCGTATGGCCCGAGGCAATCATTGTAAAATGCACGTGAGGTCAGGCAAAGTGTTTGGGCCTGGTCCGTTAATGCCTTTACAATGTCGGGGTGACAGTGGCCCTGATTGACCGCTGAGTAAGCAGAGAGAAAATCGTAATACATTTTCCCGTCCACGTCCCATACAAACGCTCCTTTCCCTCTTGAAAGCACGACCTCCAGCGGATGGTAGTTGTGAGCTCCGTACTTCTCCTCCTGGTTTATGAAAGCTTGTGCTTTTTCCGAAATTTTCATAGTAAATAGTTATGTTTTTATATTTGTGTAATTAAGCAAATTTAGCCTTTATTTTCTACATAAAATGTGGATAACTTGTTTGTAATTACAGAAAATAATAGTACCTTTGCAACCCATTTTGTATAACGTAAATAGATAAAGTTAAGAACAACAACTAATTATGCCAACAATTCAACAGTTAGTCCGCAAGGGACGCGAGGTGATTGTCGAGAAAAGCAAATCTCGTGCACTCGACTCATGTCCTCAGAGACGCGGGGTATGTGTACGTGTTTACACAACAACTCCCAAGAAACCAAACTCAGCTATGCGTAAGGTAGCCCGTGTGCGCCTCACAAACCAGAAAGAGGTGAACGCATACATACCGGGCGAAGGCCACAACCTGCAGGAGCACTCAATCGTGCTTGTTCGCGGTGGTCGTGTAAAGGACCTTCCCGGAGTACGTTACCACATCCTTCGTGGTGCACTCGATACCGCAGGTGTAGACGGACGTAAGCAAAGCCGTTCTCTCTACGGTACAAAGAGACCTAAAAAAGGTGCAGTAAAAGCACCGGCAAAGAAGTAATAACAATTCAATTTTAAGAAATGAGAAAAACGAAGCCTAAAAAGAGGATTCTACTTCCCGACCCAAAATTTCACGATGTAACCGTAACCAGGTTCGTGAACAATCTTATGTATCAGGGAAAGAAGAGTATCGCCTACGGCATCTTCTATGATGCACTTGATATCATCGGCGAAAAGATGAAAGATTCTGACAAGGCTCCTCTCGAGATCTGGAAAAAAGCGCTTGAGAATGTAACCCCGCAGGTAGAAGTAAAAAGCCGCAGGGTTGGTGGAGCAAACTTCCAGGTACCTACAGAGGTGCGTCCGGAAAGAAAGATTTCAATCTCGATGAAAAACCTAATTCTTTACGCACGCAAACGCTCTGGCCACACTATGGCCGACAAGCTTTCCGCAGAGATAATGGCTGCCTACAACAATGAAGGTGCTGCGTTCAAGAGAAAAGAGGATATGCACAAAATGGCAGAGGCCAACAAGGCATTTGCCCACTTCCGTTTTTAAGCACCACATTAATCAGTAGATGGCAAGAGATTTAAAATACACAAGAAACATAGGCATCATGGCTCACATTGATGCCGGAAAGACGACTACCTCCGAGCGTATCCTTTTTTATACCGGGAAAAGTCACAAGATTGGAGAGGTGCATGATGGCGCAGCTACAATGGACTGGATGGTACAGGAACAGGAAAGGGGTATCACAATCACATCGGCGGCCACAACCGCCTTCTGGAATTTTGAGGGCCAGACGTATCAGGTAAACCTTATCGATACTCCCGGTCACGTAGACTTTACTGTAGAGGTCGAGAGATCTCTCCGCGTTTTGGACGGGACAGTTGCTACTTTTTGCGCAGTCGGCCGTGTACAGCCTCAATCCGAGACTGTATGGCGCCAGGCCGACAAGTACAGGGTTCCCAAAATTGCATACGTTAACAAAATGGACCGCGTTGGAGCCGACTTCAACGCAGTTGTAGAGGAGATCCGCGGGAAACTCGGAGCCAACGCCATTCCGATTGCATTGCCAATCGGGGCAGAGGACAAATTCGAAGGAATCGTGGACCTTATCTCGCAAAAAGCATACTATTACAACCAGGACGACAAATCCCTGGTAAATTACGAAGTCAGGGAGATCCCTGCCTCAATGATCGACGAAGTTGAGGAGTGGAGGGGAAAACTTATCGAGGCTGTTGCCGAGTATAATGATTCCATCCTGGAAAAATTCTTTGACAATCCTGATTCAATCAGCAACGAAGAGGTTATAGACGCACTGCGGAAGGCCACCATTGATATGGCGGTTGTTCCGGTAACCTGTGGCTCTTCATTCAAAAACAAGGGTGTCCAGTTCCTTCTGGACTCCGTGATGCGCTTCCTGCCATCTCCTCTCGATATCGGTCATGTGAAGGGTATCAACCCCGAGACCGACAAAGAAGAGATCAGGAAAACCGACATCAAGGAGCCATTCTGTGGTCTTGTTTTCAAGATTGCAACCGATCCCTTTGTAGGTCGTCTGGCTTATATCCGTGCCTACTCCGGTAAACTTGAAGCAGGTTCATATGTCCTCAACACACGTTCCGACAAAAAAGAGCGTGTAGCAAGGCTTTACCAGATGCACTCGAACAAACAGAACCCTATCGACTTTGTAGAGGCCGGCGATATTTGCGCTGCCGTAGGTTTCAAAGACCTGCGTACCGGTGACACTATTTGCCTGGACAGCAAACCAATAGTTCTTGAATCAATTACATTCCCCGATCCCGTTATTGGTCTTGCAGTTGAGCCCAAAACCCAAAAAGATCTGGATAAACTCGGCATGGCTTTATCCAAACTATCTGAGGAGGACCCTACTTTCACCGTTCGTACCGACCATGAAACAGGTCAAACTGTGATCAGCGGTATGGGTGAGCTTCACCTTGAGATTATCGTGGACCGCCTCCGCAGGGAGTTCGGTGTAGAGATCAACCAAGGTGCACCCCAGGTTAACTACAAAGAGGCTATCCGCTCTACCGTTCAACATCGCGAGGTGTTCAAGAAACAGACCGGTGGTCGTGGTAAGTTTGCCGATATCATCGTGGAAATCGGTCCTGCTGACGAGGGCGTTACCGGGCTCCAGTTCATTGATGAGGTAAAAGGCGGTAACATACCAAGAGAATATATCCCATCGGTAGAAAAAGGATTCAAAGCGGCTCTTGCCAACGGTGTCCTTGCCGGTTACGAAGTTACCTCACTTAAGGTTGTCCTCAAAGATGGTTCATTCCACGCAGTAGACTCCGATGCACTTTCATTTGAAATCTGTGCAAGGCAGGCATTCCGCAAGGCATGTCCCAAAGCCAACCCATATATCCAGGAGCCAATCATGTCGCTGGAAGTTGTTACCCCCGAGGATTACCTTGGAGACGTTATCGGTGACCTTAACAAACGTCGCGGGCAAATCAACAATATGGATTCCAAGGGCAATGCCAGGATA
>SABC01000127.1 GCA_009929175.1 Bacteroidia bacterium
TAACGCCCTACCAATTCACGGTCTGCTTTGAGGTTAACAACCAATTGTCTGTCCAATCCAACCAAGAGATCGTCATATGGAGCTGCAGCTTCAAAAAGAGGAACGTCAACTCCCGATACTTTGGCAATAAGTGCGTTCAGTATCATTTTCTTACCTCCGCTAAAGGGAATATAGGCGATTGAATCCACAACAAAGCCAGGTCTTTTGAGCAGGGTATCCTTGACGGCGATTTGTATGCTGTCACGATAAACACGCTTTTCGGCAACTGCGGCTGAGTCGTCCAGTGAACCTACTTGCCTGATGATTGTAATTGTACCGGTATTATAGAAATCTATCAGAGAGTCCATGTTGCCTGTAAATTTATTGTGCCTTGATTTATAGGCAACCTGAAGGGTGCGTATGTCTTTCAACCTGTCAATACATACAGTTTCCCTGACTTTCCGGTTCTTTTCGAAAACAACCGGTTGCTGAACACTCTTGTAGATAAGGTAGCCCAATACCACAATTACTGCAGGAAGGACAACGAGAATTAAGATCTTTTTCATTGGTTATAATAAAGTTAATATTAATCTCCTAAAAACGGGGGTATACTCCATAACTTCCTACAAAAGTAAAATAAATATTTAGACTCCGCAATATATTTTCCTATTTTTGTCCCAATTAATTTAATATGAACAGATATACAGACCAATCTTTAATCGAAGCTTTCGACAGGATGCTGGGGACTATCTCGGAGGCTGTAGTAATCAGCCATACCAACCCCGATGGAGATGCCGTAGGGTCGGCCACTGCCATGCAGCTTTTTTTGAATTCAAGGGGTGTCAAAAGTGTTGTGCTTTTACCGGACCAATACCCCGATTACCTCTCTTTCCTGGATAATGGCGGCAATATTGTTGTGTTTGATAAATCCAAAGGAGAAGCATTGGAACTTATTGACCGAGCGGGACTTATTTGCTGTGTAGATTTCAACCATCTCAAAAGAGTAAACCAGATAGAGGAGCACATACTTAATTCCAACGCCAGGAAGGTTTTGATAGACCACCATCCTGTTCCACAGGAAGAGCCTTTTGACATTGTCTTTTCTTGTACAGAGGTATCTTCTACATGCGAGCTGGTTTACTGGATGATTATGGCATGCAAAGAGGAAATCTCAGAAGAACTTGCACGTAGTCTTTACGTAGGGATGATGACTGATACAAATAATTTTGCAAATTCCGTAACCTCAGATACTTTTCTTATGGCTTCACATTTGTTACGTTGTGGTGTTGATAAAGAGGCATTGCAGCACGAAGTGTTTGGAGGTTTTAGTGAAAACAGGATGAGGCTGATGGGTTATATGCTCCTAAATAAAATGGTTATACTGGAAAAATTCAGGGCTGGCTATATCACTCTTTCACTGGAAGAACAAAAGAGGTTTGGCTTCAGCGATGGTGATTCGGAAGGTTTTGTAAATTTACCCCTGAATATAAAAGGAGTTAACATCAGTGCTCTGTTCACCGAAAAGGAAGATCAGATAAGAGTATCGCTACGTTCTGTCAATGAGTTTTCGGTAAACCAACTCTCCAGGTTGTGTTTTAACGGAGGGGGGCATGAAAGGGCAGCGGGAGGCCGATTAAACATCCCATTAGACCAGGTTGGCCCATATTTTGAAAGAGCATTGGAAAGAAGTTTCGATGAATGTATGCTAAGGGATATCTGAAAGTGCAGGTAAAAAAATGAATATAATAATGTACAGGTTTCAATGGATAGTAGTATTACTGTTAGCAGCCGGTTCTTGCTCCAAACAAGAGTTTGACACACTTATGGTTAAACAAGATTCAGATATTGAGCGATATGCAGACACTTTTGCCGATTCTCTGGTTACTGTAACTTCGGGTGTCTGGAGGATTACCAAGGAAAAGGGTATTGCAGATGTAGTTGTGGCAAGAGGTGATTCCATTCTATTCAACTACAAAGCGCACATATTTAGCTCAGGGCCCGGGCAACTGTTTGATACAAATATTTATGAGGATGGGGTTGCAGCCGGCTTTGGCCATGAACTCCATTATTATTCACCAAGGAAATCATTGGCAGGCAGAGGACATTTGCTTGAAGGGTTGGAGAGGGGACTTTCGGGTGCATCGAAGGGAGAGAGGTTTTACGTGGTTTTCTCGGCCAGGTACGGTTTTGGGAGTGTCCAAACGGCTATGGTTCCGAAAAATTCACCTCTTATTTACGAGGTGTGGATAATGGATGTTAAAAAGAATTAATTTTTTCTAAATTTGCAGATTGAAATTTAAGATAAACACAAAAGGATGAATTTTGGTACAAATGTTAAGGTAGCTCTGCTGTTTGCAGCAACCATGATGCTCTTTGCCTCATGCGCAAAGGAGCCCAAGGAAGAAGATGATGCTGTGGAAAGGAGAGTGCTTGCCGCTCATATTACTGCAGTCTACAAAGATACCCTGCAACAGTTGCCTTCGGGGTGTTTTGTGATGACTAAGAAAAAGGGTATAGGAAAATTAGTGGAGGCCAACAGCTCTTTCTTTGTGAAGTATTCCAGGATGAACCTTAAAAACGAATACGACCAGACCAATATCGAGGAGATAGCCAAGAATGCAGGTGGGTTCGCCTACACGAATTACTACGGCCCCACCTTGTACGAAATCGGAAATTACACAATGATCAAAGGTATGGAAGAGGCTTTCCTGGGAAAACGGGAAGGGGCTAATTTCCGTTTGATCATACCATCATGGGCCTCATATATGGCATACGAAGGAAGTGACAAACAACAAGCCACAACTTTTGTATATGATTTTGAGATAGAAAAGGTGATTGGAGATTACGCCGAGTATGAGATAGATACTTTGGAAAAATTCAGTGCGGCCCATTATGACGGTCTTGATTCCCTCAAAAAAGGTTTCTACTTCAAACACCTGACAGAAGGCAGCGGGGATTCGGTCAAAGTAGGCAACTCAATTACTTATAATTATGTCGGCAGGTTACTGGATGGTTTTGTTTTTGATACGAATATTGAGGATACGGCTCGTAAATATAAGATTTACTCACCTGATAAAAACTATGTTCCAGTTACTTACGAGGTCGCTGAGCCTGGCGCCCAAAACAGTCTGGAACAATCGGTTGTGGATGGTTTTGGGGAGGCTTTGCTCAAGATGAAGTACGGAGGTAAGGCAGTGACTTTCTTTAGTTCGGGCTGGGGTTACGGTGAGCAGAGCCAGTCTTTTGGAAGAAAACAACAAATGCACTTCTACATAGAGGTATTGCCTAAATAGCACTCAATTCAACTAGAAGAATAAAAGAAGGCCGGATTAATCAACTAATCCGGCCTTCTTGCCAAATAATAATAGTATGAACAATTATCGGCCCAAGAAATGATAGTGGGGGCCGAATCTCTCAAAAGCAGCTTTGTCCAGCTCTTCCCTGTGTTCGGGGTGTGCAACGCTTATAACCAGACGTGCCCTCTCCTGCAGTGATTTGCCATATAGGTTGACTGCTCCGTATTCTGTTACAAACCAATGGATGTGATTACGGGTTGTTACAACACCGGCACCAAGGTTAAGGGTAGGGGCTATCTTGCTCACGCCTTTTTTCGTTGCCGATGGCATTGCGATTATAGCCTTTCCACCCTGTGACATTGATGCTCCGTA
>SABC01000033.1 GCA_009929175.1 Bacteroidia bacterium
ATTTTGTATCGGCAAATAAAAAAGGGTTATTTCCAACTATTGGCATTAAGATTATACTAATATTAAGCATGACATCCGAATAACAGATGGTTTTATTCATTAGGTAAACCATCTGTTGTCTTTATTTGTTGTGTATAATATTTAAATATTGTACATTTTTGTATATCTTTAATCATAATCAAATTTGTAAATAATATGGATAAGGAAAAATTCAGAATTGAGGCAAAGCAGATGATAGATAATCTGGTTGCCCGTATAGATGAGTTTGAAAGCAAGAAAGATAACATTAAAGCCGGAGCCAGGAAAGAGTTGGAAGAGACTCTGGATACTCTTAAAAGCAAGAAAGAATTATTAAAGGCTAAATACGATGAGCTCACCGGCTCTTCGGAGGATAAATGGGAAGAGGCCAAAGAGGTTTTCTCATCGGCCTCGGAATCTTTTAAGGAGGGTTTGGGAAAAATTGCATCCTTGTTCAAATAAATGCAGGAGGTAAAACCCCCTCACCCTTGATTGTATATAAATCCTAAAATTTTAATACCATGAAAAATCAAGGAGAAAAAGGCAAAGGCAATGCAATGATGATTTCGGTCGTTGCATTGGGTATTCTATTGTTGACATCCCTACTGGTTATGTTATTGTATATCAACAAAACAGGAAAGCTTGGAAGTGAAAACGCCAATTTGACCAACGAACTTTATGCTGCAAATGAAAGAATTGCTGAACTGCAGGCACAAAACGACCACAACATCATCCGTGCAGACTCCCTAACAAACAGGATCGCAGCAATGGAGTCAGAACACAAAGATGAGCTCGAAAAAAAGCAGAGGAGCATTGCCTATCTTAAAGCTTCGGGGAATAAAAAGGTCCAGGAGCTTAACAAAGAGATTGAAAGGTTGGAAAAGACCGAATTTGAGTACGAAAAATTGCAAAACAGGTATGACAGGCTCTTGGCAGAGACTTTGAAAAAGAGAGACAGGATAAACCTTATGGAAGATGAGATTTCGGCATTGAAAGAGAGTATTGAGCAGTCCAGAGGTTTGAATGCCTACAACATTGTTCCGATAACAAAATGGGATCGTTGGATTTGTGCAGACAGGTACAATGTGGATGTGGCCAGGAGGGTCGACCAAATAGCAATTACACTGGAAATTGATGGTTCTCCATTTTCCAAACCAGGGAAAAGGGATGTATACCTGAACATGATTGATCCTCAAGGTAACCTCTTATATCCTCAGGGAGAAGAATTCCTTTACACCCTGATGAAGGAGATAAATTATGACGGGAAATATGTGCCTGTGGAGTTTATGATAATCAACACTTCCAAAATGACTCCTGGGGATTATACAATCCAGATATACATCGATAAAGAACTTGTTAGAGAGAGTCGTATGACTTTTAATTGATCGGTACTGTCAAACACCAGTTGTTGGTATCTTCTTCTGTTCCAAATTGTATTCCAATAAGTTTATTGTACAATAACTGACAGGTGGAGTTATTATGATTTGCAGTGTTCTTATTCTTTTTTTGTGAATAGACGATTCCGTTTAGAGGATCGTCTATTTGTGCCATCCGCAGTATGACAACGGCAGTACCACATGCTCCAATTTCGTCAAAGCTGTCAAGTTCTTCAAGTCCGACAGCCCTTTTGGTGACAGTAAGTCCCGATTTTGATGCAATTTTCATCAAAGAGTCATTGGTTATTGATGGGAGGATATTTGATGATTCGGGAGTTATGTATTCGCTTCCTTTTATTCCAAAGAAATTAGAAGAGCTAAATTCATCTATATATCTTCTTGAACCCGAATCCAGGTATAGCACCGAGGCATAGCCTTGCTGTTTTGCCTTTACCCCGGCAACAATAGATGCTGCATAGTTCCCCCCTATTTTATAAGCACCTGTCCCCATCGGAGCCGTCCTGTCATGGTCTCTTGCTATAAGTGCTTTAGAGTTGTACTCTATACTTCCTGCAAAGGACGAAACTGGTATTGCCGCAACAATGAATACAACTTCATTGGGAGAAACCAAATCTATTTGCCCGCCAATTCCAATAACAAATGGCCTGAGATATAGCGTTGCCCCGCTTTCGTACGGAGGCAGAAATTGGATGTTCTCCCTGACTGCCATTTTACAGGCCTCAATGAACATTGATTCCGGAGGAGATGCAATTCCCAGGAAATCTGCCGATCTCCTCAGCCTTGCACTATTTTCCCAAGGACGGAAAAGTCTTACTTTTTCGTCAGCTCCACGATATGCTTTAAGACCTTCAAAAGCTTGTATCCCATACTGCAGTGATGCCGAAAGGGCGTTGATGGATATTTTGTCGTCCCGTACAACTTGCAGAGGGCTCCATTGGCCATCAGTGTAGTAAGAACAGATGATTGCATTTGTTTTTGTGTATTTGAATTTTAGTTCATTCCAGTTCATAAGCTCAAGTTTTAAATTAAGTAACCAAAAAGATCTTGTTTGTCATTTATATATTCGTAGACTATCCTGTTTGTGTCTAAATTGTAAAGAAGTTTGTCCAGGTCTTCGCGCTTGGATAGTTCGATTCCGATAAGAGCCGGACCTTGTTCCCTGTTTGTCTTTTTTGAGTAAGAGAAATGAGTGATATCATCTCCGGGCCCCAAAACATTGTTAACAAAGTTTAGCAGAGCTCCGGACCTTTGCGGGAACCTTACTATAAAGTAATGTTTTAACCCTTCGTAAAGCAGAGATCTTTCTCGAATCTCTTCGGTCCTTGTGATATCGTTGTTACTCCCGCTTATAACGCAGACCACACTCTTTCCTTTGATCTCTTCCTTGATAAAATCCAATGCGGCAACCGATAGTGCCCCGGCAGGCTCGGCTACAATGGCATTTTTGTTGTAAAGCTCCAATATTGCTGTGCAAACTGCCCCTTCGGGTACAGGAATTATTTTGTCCACAACCTTTTTGCAGATTTCAAATGTCAGGATTCCGGGTCTTTTTACTGCTGCTCCATCCACAAATGAATCTATGTGCACAAGCTCTTTGATCTTCCCACTCTCCAAAGAGTGTTTCATTGAAAGAGCTCCAGAAGGTTCGGCTCCTATTACCCTTGTTTGTGGGGACATATACCTGAATACTGATCCAATGCCAGATGCCAACCCTCCTCCTCCGATGGGAAGAATTACATAATCGGGTATGTCATGAAGCTCTTCAATGATTTCTACACCCACAGTTGCTTGTCCTTCTATTACATATGGGTCATCAAAAGGATGTATGAACACACTTCCCGCCTCTTTGCAAAAATCCACTGCCTTACAGTAAGCATCATCAAAGGTATCACCAACCAGGACGACTTCTATGTTTGCTTTACCGAACATTTTCACTTGTAGTACCTTTTGCTTGGGAGTTGTGGTGGGCATATAGATAGTTCCCTTGATAGTTAGCTTGTTGCAGGCAAATGCAACTCCCTGTGCATGGTTGCCTGCACTCGCGCAAACGACACCGGCTTTTCTCTCCTCTTTGGTCAAAGAGGAGATTTTATTGTAAGAGCCCCTGATTTTATATGACCGGACAGCCTGTAAATCTTCCCTTTTTAAAAAGATGGATGCTCCGAATTGATCAGACAGGGTTTGGTTGAAGATAAGCGGAGAGTTTATGGCAACTCCTTTCAATGCATCCTGTGCTTTGTAAATATTCTTCAGTGTCGGGTAGTAGTGATCCATACTTTTCATTTTGTCAACTCTCTTTCGGGCCTCAAACTACGCACAACCTCGCCGGTTTTCCACATTTCGCTGTTTCTAAGTTCTTGAAGTTCAACTTCAAGTTTAGTTCTATAATCTTTTTTACTATTGGAGTTTATAGATATTTGAGCTTCATTTCCCGATGCGACCTCTTGATATAGTTCCTTAAAAACCGGTAATGTAGCATCCCTGAATCGTTTCCACCAATCCAAAGCACCTCTTTGAGCAGTAGTAGAGCAGTTTGCATACATCCAATCCATTCCCTTTTCGGCAACCAGGGGCATCAGACTTTGGGTCAATTCCTCAACTGTTTCGTTGAAGGCCTCCGATGGGGTATGGCCATTTTCCCTCAATATTTGGTACTGTGCAGCAAACAACCCTTGTATTGCTCCCATCAGGGAGCCCCTTTCTCCGGTAAGGTCCGAATAAACTTCGTTAGCGAAAGTAGTTTCAAAGAGATAACCTGATCCAATTCCAATTCCAATAGAAACAACCCTTTCAAAAGCTTTACCTGAAGCATTATTATAGATAGCATAGCTGGAATTAAGTCCTCTGTTTTCCAGGAATAACCTTCTGAGCGATGTGCCGGATCCCTTTGGGGCAACCAGTATTACATCCACCTCTTGTGGAGGAACAATCCCTGTCCGCTCTTTGTATGTGATCCCGAAGCCATGGGAAAAACAGAGTGCTTTACCGGCAGCCAGATTCTCCCTTACAACCGGCCACTGTTCAATTTGCCCTGCATCAGAAAGAAGGTACAGGATTATTGTCCCTATTGCACAAGCATCTGCAATATCGAAAAGGTTTTTCCCGGGAGTCCAGCCATCATCGATTGCCTTATCCCAACTATTGGATCCTCTCCTTTGACCGATAATTACATTGAATCCATTGTCCCTTAAGTTCAACGCTTGCCCTGGACCTTGTATTCCATAGCCTATCACAGCTATAGTTTCGTTTTTCAAAGTTTCCAATGCCTTTTCGAGGGGATACTCCCCTCTTGTAACCACGTTTTCGGTTACTCCTCCAAAATTTAGTTTTGCCATTTTATTGTGTTATTAGGTTAGTGAAATTTATTGTTGTTTGATATATCCCATTATGATACTTTTTGCATAAGACCCTCAATAGGTTCCCTTTGCAATACTACATTTCCTGATCTTGCATATGATATCAGCAGTTTTTTCCTTTCAAGACTCATTTTCAATGAGTCCAGTTCGGCCTTACTTCCCGATTTTTCGGCTATTATATACCCGTCATTTATTTCTATGATTTTTCCGTTTAATCTGTTTAGAAAGTGGTTGAATAAAATAGAGTCTTTTAAAAACTCCGGTGAAATTTTATAAAGGGCCATCTCCTTATAAATGAGTTCTTCCTGCAAAAAGAAATTAACATTTAGAATATCTATATTATTATTCAGTTGATTAACAATTCTTTCCGTCGTGTCTTTTGAGGTAATGGCAGAGATAACCACCATGCTGATTCCCTTAATATAAGATTCTGAAACATTAAGACTTTCAATGTTTATGTGACGCTTTAGATAAGCTGATGTAATACGATTTAATACAGAGATTTGATTGTTTACAAATGCTACTACGATGTACTCTTTCTTTTCCATTATCTATATGTTGTTATTTGGTTATCATCTTATCCAGTGTTGCTCCTGCGGGCACCATTGGAAAAATATTCTCTTTTTGTCCGACCAACACTTCCAATAAGTAAGGTCCCTTGCTGTTGAACATTTTTTCCAGGTTTTTCTCCAAACTCTTTCTGGTATCAGCCCTGGATGCCTGTATTCCGTATGCTTGAGCAATCTTTACAAAATCGGGATTATCCAGCTTGGTAAATGAATACCTGTCGTCAAAGAAAAGTTCTTGCCATTGCCTTACCATGCCAAGGTATGAGTTGTTTAATATAACTATTTTAATATCAATATTATTGCTCATGATTGTTCCAAGCTCCTGCATTGACATCTGGAATCCTCCATCACCACAAAAAAGGACGACCTCGCTTCCCGGCTTGCCAAGTTTGGCCCCAATTGCTGCAGGTAAGCCAAATCCCATTGTTCCCAACCCTCCCGAAGTGAGAAAAGTACGTGGAGAGTCGAATTCCGAGAATCTAGCGCAAAACATCTGGTGCTGACCTACATCAGTTACAATGATTCGGCTCTTTCCGGCATATTTTGCAGCTGTTGCTACTGCACTTGCCATCCCGTTAATAGTATCATTTTTCATGTAGGAGGTGTCGATATTGTTCTGCTCACCTTTCTTGATCTGGTCCAGGAATTCCAGCCACTCATTATGAGGCTGGTATTCTACTTGAGTCATTATCATTGTAATGATATGCCCTGCATCACCCAGGAGATTTATGTTGGATTGTACACATTTGTTGAATTCTGCTTTATCAATGTCTATATGTATGATTTTTGCAGACGGGGCAAAACCCTTAACCTCTCCGGTGACCCTGTCGCTGAACCTCATGCCTACAGCGATCAAAAGGTCGCATTGCTGGATAGCACGGTTTGCTGTGACAGTTCCGTGCATTCCTGCAAATCCTCAATATAATGGGTAACATGTTGGTATCGTTGAGATTCCAAGCAAGGTGGTAACAACTGGAATATTCCCGTTTACTGAGAGTGCCATGAGTTGGTCACATGCACCTGAGAGTAATACCCCCTGTCCTGCTATGATCAATGGTTTCTTTGACCGGTTGATCAATTTAATGGCCTGTTCAATATCAGAACAGATTGAATCTCCGGATAATTGACTCTTTGCTGTCGGATTTTTGTAATGTTTATAATCAAATGTGGTCAACTCTGTTTGGGCATTCTTTGTAAAGCTGATCAAAACAGGGCCGGGCCTGCCGTTTTGTGCAATATAAAAAGCTTTGGCCATAACAGAAGCAATCTCTGAGGCTTTGGTAATCTGGTAACTCCATTTTGTCACCGGTATTGTTATGCTGATTGTATCTGCCTCCTGGAAAAAATTGTTTCCAAGGTTGTCAAATCCCACCTGAGCTGTAATGCAAACTATCGGAGTCGAATCCATCATTGCATCTGCAATGCCTGTAACCAGGTTCGTTGCCCCGGGCCCGGCTGTTGCTATGCAAACCCCAACCTTTCCGGTGGCCCTTGCATATCCCTGGGAAGCATGGACAGCTCCCTGTTCGTGTCTTACCAAGATATGCCTTATTTTATCTCCAAAGTCATATAGTTTGTCGTACAGAGGCATGATTGTTCCTCCGGGATATCCAAATATTGTGGTTACCCCCTCTTTTTCCAATGAAAGCAGCATTGCCTGGGCACCGCTTATCCTGTTTTCTTCCATGATTTCCGGTATTTATCAGATTATCCTTACCGCCCCTTTGTCGGCCGACGAAACATGGGCCGAGTAAATTTTAAGTGAATTTGGTATTTCCCTGTGCCTGTAAGCAGGTACGTAGCACTCTTGGCCAGAGTCTTGGCTCTCCTTGGATACCCTCCTTTCCACAATCTTGCACTCCGAAAGTACGACATTGATTGTCCTCGACGGGATATCTATTATTATCTCGTCCCCATCGTTTATAAGAGCTATCAGACCACCTGCAGCAGCTTCGGGTGATATATGGCCAATGGAGAGTCCCGAACTTCCACCAGAAAAACGTCCATCAGTGATCAATGCGCATTTATCTTGAAGAGCTGCAGACTTTAGATATGATGTGGGATATAACATCTCTTGCATTCCAGGCCCGCCTCTTGGCCCTTCGTAACGGATCACTACAACGGAGCCAGGTTTTACCCTCCCTTCCAGAATCCCATCACATGCCTCTTCCTGAGACTCAAAAACAATTGCACGACCCGAAAACAACTGCATGTGGGGAGGAACGCCCGCTGTCTTGACAATAGCCCCATTTGGGGCGATGTTCCCTTTCAATACTGCAACTCCTCCATCGGGAGAGTAGGCGTGTTCTAGATCCCTGACACAACCATTGGCACCATCTGTGTCCAATTTCTCATAATAATTGTCCTGTGATCCCATCTGACTGCTTCTTTTATTTCCAGGTGCTGCCCTGTATAATGTATCTGCTACTTTATTGGTATTTGAACCGGTTATGGAATATTTTCTGAGAGTTTTTTTAAGGGTAGAATTATCGATCCTGGCGAGTTTGGTGGTTATCAGCCCCCCTTTATCCAACTCCTCCAGTATCCTCATCACTCCTCCTGCCCTATGAAGGTCTTGTATATGGTGGCTGCCGTTTGGGGATACTTTGCATAGTACGGGTATCTTCTTTGACAGGTTGTCAATATCGTCCATTGAAAAGCGGACCCCTGCTTCGTGTGCAATTGCCAGCATGTGCAATACTGTGTTCGTGGAGCCTCCCATTGCTATATCCATTGACATTGAGTTGAGCATTGACTCTCTTGTTACCAACGAACGGGGCAACACAGATACGTTACCGTTATCATAATAATCCAATGTTAACTTGCAGATTGTTTTAGCAGCTTTAAGGAACAATTTTCTCCTCTGTACGTGTGTGGCCAGCAGAGTTCCATTTCCAGGTAGTGCCAGTCCAAGTGCCTCTGCTATACAATTTATGGAGTTTGCAGTGAACATCCCCGAACAGCTTCCACACGTTGGACAACCAGCTTTTTCAAGTGTTTCCAGTTCTTTGACATCACTGTTTGCATCCCCACCTTTTACCATTATATCTACAAGGTCATAATCTTTGCCTGCAATTTTACCGGCTTCCATTGCTCCTCCTGATACCAGCAACGAGGGAATATTTAGCCTTACCATTGCCATAATCATTCCAGGGGTGATCTTATCGCAATTGGAAATGCAAATCATGGCATCTGCCTTGTGGGCATTACACATAAATTCTATACTGTCAGATATGAGGTCCCGTGATGGCAGGGAATAGAGCATTCCGCTGTGTCCCATGGCTATTCCGTCATCTATTGCAATTGTATTGAACTCTGCCGCAAACATACCCTGTTTCTCTATCTCTTTTTTAATGAGTTGTCCTGCTCCGTGAAGGTGTACGTGTCCTGGAACAAATTGGGTGAATGAGTTAACAATTGCTATTACAGGTTTGTCCATTTGGGCATCAGTCATTCCATTGGCTCTCCAAAGGGCTCTGGCACCTGCCATTCTTCTCCCTTTTCGGGTTTGATTGCTTCTTAATTGTATCATGTAATAAAGTTTAGATATGACAAAAAAATTACTCCCCGCTTTTTCCGAATCCGGTTAAAGCAGGGGTAACAAATAATGCAGTAACTGGATTTAAATCGGGTTAATAATAATAATGACAAAAATGACACACAGGACAACCAAGCTTAACAGGTTGGCCATTAGTGTAATGGAAAGGATAGACATAACCTTGGAAACAAGGCCAAGGCTGTTGTCTGTACAACAGGAACCGTTGGAAATTACCTTGTTTTTATGTGCCGGAATGGCTTTCATGTTATGTATTGTAATAGAACGAATGAATATTTCGGTACAAATGTATTAAATAATTTGTATCTGCAATGGTTTTGGAGAATTTTAAACTATAAGTACTCACTTTTTTCCTTACATTATCTATAATTACACCTTTAATTGTTTTCCGGTAGAAATATTTCGCTTGCTCAACAAAAGGATGAATAATATGTTATAACAAGACATTTTATAGTTTTATCAATAAATAATTAGCTGATATGTTTAATGAATATAATCCGTTGGAAAAAAAGATGTTCCAGGTAATGGATAACGATGGCAAGATTATCAACAAAAAATGGATGCCCAAGATTGATAACGAAAAGCTCGTTGCCATTTACAAAGATATGCTGTTTGCCCGCCTGGCAGACTTGCAGATAGTTTCTTACCAAAGACAGGGACGTATTTTCACATACCCTCCTAACTACGGTCAGGAAGCAATTGCCGCAGCCGCAGGAGCTCTGATCAAAGAGAATGACTGGATGGTGCCGGCCTTCAGGGAGATGGGTACAATGCTGGCAAAAGGGGTCACCCTGAAGGAGCTGTTTCTCTATTTTATGGGATACGAAGATGGTTCTGCATTCAAGAATGCAAAAAACACTCTTCCGATAAGTGTTCCTATCTCTTCACAACTGCTTCATGCAGCTGGACTTGGGTATGCAGTCAAATATAACAAGGAAGACAAGGTTGTATTCGGATTTGTAGGAGATGGCGGCACTTCGGAGGGAGACTTCCACGAAGCTGTGAACTTTGCAGGAGTATGGAAGGTTCCCGTCATTTTTATTATCCAGAACAACCAGTATGGTATTTCTACCCCTACCAGGATGCAGACGGCTTCTGAATCACTTGCTATAAAATCTGTGGCATACGGAGTAAAGGGTATCCAGGTTGACGGAAATGACTTCTTTGCAATGTACAAAGCATTGGAAGAGTCTGTGATTGCTTGTCGTAATGGAGAAGGACCTGTATTGATAGAGGCGGTCACCTACAGGAAAGGTGCACATACTACATCTGATGACCCAACCAAATACAGGACAAAAGAAGAGGAGGAGGCTTGGGAGGCTACTGATCCCCTAAAGAGACTAAAAGCTTACCTCAATTCAAAGAAATTATGGAAAGAAGATGATGAGGAAAAGATTATTCCACAATACAAAGAGGAGATTGACAGGCAATTCATAGAGGCCGAAAACTATGGACCATATCCTGTAGAGGATATTTTCAAATATCTCTATGCCGAAATGCCGGATGACCTCAAAGCGCAGCAACTGGAGCATGAAAGATTCCTCCAGTGGAAAAGTTCAAGGGTAAAATAATCAAGATATAACTGATACACAATATGAAAATAATGAATATGGTCAATGCTATCAATGACGCATTGGATATTAAGTTGGCCGAAGATAAGAATGTAATAGTTTACGGAGAGGATGTCGGAGTAGAAGGTGGTGTGTTCCGTGTAACCGAAGGACTTCAAAAGAAGTACGGACAAGAGCGGGTCTTTGACAGTCCACTGGCAGAGTCTGGTATTGTCGGTACTGCAGTTGGAATGGCAATAGCAGGGTTGAGGCCGGTGGTTGAGATGCAGTTTTGTGGTTTTATATACCCAGCGTTCAATCAAATCATAAGCCATGCCAGTCGCATCAGGAACCGCTCCAGAGGTTTGATGGAAACCCCAATAGTCATACGCATGCCCTATGGGGGCGGCATTAATGCACTTGAGCACCACAGCGAAAGTATGGAGGCAATTTTTGGTCATATACCAGGGCTGAAAGTTGTGGCGCCTTCGACACCACACGATGCCAAAGGAATGCTTATAGCAGCAATTGAAAGCAACGACACAATCCTTTTCATGGAGCCAAAAAGAATCTACAGGGCAATCAAGCAAGAGGTTGCTGATGGTAAATATACGATTCCATTGGGAAAAGCCAACGTTGTTTCACAAGGTAAAGATGTTACGGTAGTAGCATACGGAGCAATGGTGAGGGAGGTGCAAAAGGCCATGGTAATGGCAAAGGAAGCCGGGATCAGTGTCGAACTTATTGACTTGCGTTCCATATACCCTATAGACAGGGAGACTATTGCAAAATCTGTAAGGAAGACCGGCAGGATCATCACTGTTACAGAAGGACCCCGTAGTTACGGGGTAGGGTCCGAAATCAGCCAGATAGCAATTGAAGAGGCATTCCTCAATCTGGAGGCACCGCCGGCAAGGGTATCTGGTTACGATGTAATAGTTCCCCTTCCTAAAGGTGAGCACCATTACATGCAAGACCCCTACAAGATTTTATACGAAATAGAAAGAATTGTAAAATATTAATAATATGAGATATATTTTTAAATTTCCCGATATCGGCGAGGGTCTCGAAGAGGGAACCATTATAGAATGGCATGTGGAGAAGGGCCAATCGGTTAAAATGGGCGATTCATTGGTTACAATGGAAACGGATAAGGTTGTAACTGCCATTCCCTCTCCCAGGGATGGTGTGATAGCGGCCAGGTTTGGGAAAGTTGGCGAAACCATCCATGTGGGTGCTGCTTTGGTGGAGATTGAAATCGCTGGTTCGGGAGCCGATGAGCCCATCCAAAGCGAAGCCGTGGAAGAAGAGGGCGCAGGAGTTGTGGGTACATTGGAAGTAGCCGGGAATAGTATGGTTTTGTCGGCGAGCAAAGAGGGAGTTCCCGAAGCGAGCGACAACTCTGCCCGTAAGACCGGAAAAACGCTTGCCACACCTGTTGCCAGAGCCATGGCAAAGGATCTGGGCATTGACATCAATAAAGTCAGGGGGACAGGACCTGGAGGACGTGTGACTAAAGATGATATTGCAAACTTTGGACGTGAGGGATCTTCTTCTATAAACCTCTCCTCGCCTGCCCAACCTGCGGCCACAGAGAGACAGGTAGATGTAGAGCCACTTAGCCAAATTCGCAAGAGCATTGCAAAGAACATGATTCAAAGCAAACACAATGCAGCCCATATGACTGTGTTCGAAGAGGTGGAAATTTCTGTTTTGGACCAGGTCAGGAAGAGGTACAAAGAGTTGTATGCTGCCGAAGGGGTAAAGCTTACATACCTGGCATTCATTGTAAAAGCCGTAGCACTTTCGTTAAAGAAGTTCCGCGCACTCAATGCCGAGATGGATTGGGACGGTGGTAACATGCTTTATAAAAAATATTATAATATTGGTATAGCCATTGACACCGAAAAGGGTTTGGTTGTTCCTGTAATCCGTAACGCTGATAAACTTTCAATAAAGGAGATAGCTGTAGCGATTGATGCCGTTTCTAACAAGGCCAGGGAGGGAAAACTTACCTTGGATGATATGAAGGATGGTACCTTTACAATTACAAGCTATGGCAGCATTGGTGGTCTGTTTGCTGTTCCTGTTATCAATTACCCCCAGGCAGCCATACTTGGTGTGGGCAGGATCTCCAAACAACCGGTGGTAAAAGGAGAAAGTGTTGTTCCGGGATTGGTATTACCACTTTCCCTGAGCGTGGACCACAGGATTGCAGACGGAGGCGAAACAGCCAGGTTTGTCAATAGTGTGATGGGATATCTGGCTGACCCTGTATCACTGGTTATGGATTAATTAACAGGAGGTGTTTTATATGTATGATTTAATAATAATTGGCTCTGGACCTGCTGGATATGTGGCAGCTATCAGAGCCGGGCAAACCGGTCTCAAAACAGCGATAATAGAGAAGGATGTTATCGGGGGAATGTGTCTTAATTGGGGTTGTATCCCATCCAAGTCGATAATGGAGAGTGTAAAGCTTTACCAGAGGATTTCCAAGGATGCATCCCGGTTTGGTATAGACGGTATAGATAAGAAAGAGATATCTTTCAACTGGAACAAAGCAATTAAAAGATCGGAAGGAATTGTTAAGAAATTGACCGGTGGCGTGGAGTTCCTTTTAAAGAAAAACGGGGTGGATATTATTAAGGCATCGGCCCGGATTGTCTCTGCAAATAGTGTTTTAGCCGACAACAGATTGTTGGAAACCAAGAATATAATTATTGCAACCGGCTCTTCTTCTACAAAGATTGAAAACCAGGCAGAGGGTTTGGTTGTTGAACCAAAAATGCTCTTTACCGAAAGGGAGATACCTTCAAACATAGTGGTTGCAGGTAAAAGTCCGGTTGCTGTAGAATTGGCCCAGGCATTTAACATGATGGGAAAAAATGTAACACTTGTTGCAGATGGCCCGTCCATAATGCCAAAAGCTGATGGGTATATTAGGGATTTTATGCTCAATAAAATCAAGAAAGAGCGCATAAAAGTGCTGTTTGACCAGGAGTTGTCAGACACTACCGGCAAATGGAGTGACGGAGTCCTTTCAATTGGTGGCGAACAAGTACCCTGTGACTTGATAGTCAATGCCAGGGACAGGAAAGGCAACCTGATCGACAGCGATATCCCAATAGAGACGCAGGACGGTTACATAAAAACGGACGGGAACTTTGAGACATCTGTAAAAGGGATATTCGCCATAGGTGATGTGAACGGAATTTGCATGTATGCCCACGTCGGATCGGCACAGGGACTACATGTGGTAAACTCAATCAAAGGGATAGACCAGTCGTTTGATCTGGAGAAGCTACCCATGAACATGTATACCATACCGGAGGCAGCACAGATAGGAATAACCGAAGAGAAGGCAAAAGAGGCCGGTTATGATTACAAGATAAGTGAATTCCCACTTTCGGCAAACGGAAAGGCTCAAGCAGAGGGAAATTCCGAAGGTTTCATCAGGATAATATCCGAAAACAAATACGGAGAGGTCCTCGGAGTTCAGATTGTAGCACCAAATGCAACAGATATGATAAACGAGGCCTCAGCCTATATGCAACTGGAATCCACTGTTTATGATATAGCTCGTACTATCCATACTCACCCTACGGTTTCCGAAGTTTTTATGGAAGCTGGTTTCGAAGCTGTTGACAAGGCTATTCACAAATAAAATTCTGCTTTTCCTGATGGAGCCATTAAAGTATGATTTGCCCGATTTTTCAATTATGGAACAGGTTGATTCAAACAACTTTTTTGTTTGGCAACCCGATGATCTCTATATAGTTCTTGGTAGGGCAAACAGTATTGAAAAGGCTCTTCACATGCAAGTTGCACAGGAAGATAATGTTAAAATTTTCAAAAGACCAACCGGTGGGGAGAGTGTTGTACTCTCCCCGCAAATGGTGGTTTTCTCTGCCCGTTTTACAAAAAAACAAGGAGAGAAACCTGGTGTTTTTTTCAACCTGATCAACTCCTGTTTGATAGAAGAGTTATCAAAGCTTGGCATTGAAAACCTCTCTTCCAAAGGGATATCGGATCTCTCCATCGGAGGGAAAAAAATCATGGGCTCTTCCATGTATCTCAAAGGTGATCTTTTGTTTTACCATGCAGTCATCAATGTTTCGGAAGATGTCTCAAAAATCTCAAAATACCTTAAACACCCTTCAAAAGAGCCCGATTACAGGAAGGGAAGGTCTCATGACGAATTTGTAACCTCCCTGCATAAAGAGGGTTATTTAGTAGATAATAAGAAAGTTATGAGATGTGTAGAAAGTGCTCTGTCAAGGCTTGGAAAATAAATAGTTTATAAATCAATTAATTGTATTAGCTTTGCGGCTGCTTTCTACAAAGTCGTTGTCGTGTCGCAATGTTTTTGTGAAACATTATTTTTATACAACGCAATTTATCGTAAACAATTTTCATGACATTTAAAGATTTAAACATTATCGAACCTGTTTTGGAGGCTTTGATAAAGGAGGGTTATACTACCCCCACTCCTATTCAGGAACAGGCAATACCGGTATTATTACAAGGCAGGGATGTGCTAGGATGTGCACAGACCGGAACAGGCAAGACAGCAGCATTCTCCATTCCGATTATTCAAAAATTAGTTTCTGACAGGTCAAACAGTTTTGGAGAACCGTCAAAAAAAGAGAAGAAAAAAATCAAAGCACTGATACTTACCCCTACCAGGGAACTAGCATCTCAAATCGGTGACAGTTTTGCCAAATATGGCAAATTTGCTTCACTCAAACACACCGTGGTTTTTGGTGGTGTTGGACAGAGGTCACAAACAGATGCTCTTAAAAAAGGGGTTGATATCCTCGTTGCTACTCCGGGCAGATTGCTCGACTTGGCAGGACAAGGTTACATAAACTTTTCAAACATTGAGTTTTTTGTTCTGGACGAGGCCGACCGTATGCTTGATATGGGTTTTATCACTGATATTGAGAAGATCATCAAAAAAATCCCTGCTGAACGTCAAACATTATTGTTTTCGGCAACAATGCCTATGGAGATATCATCTCTTGCAGAGTCTTTGTTAAACGAACCTGTCAAAATAGAAGTTACCCCAGTTTCTTCTACAGTTGACACAATCGATCAATACATCTACTTTACCCGCAAAGAGAACAAAGGAGACCTTTTGCTTGATATTCTGGGTGATAATTTTGTAGAAAGTGCCCTGATTTTTTCACGCACCAAACATGGAGCAGACAAGCTTTCAAGAAACCTCGCAAAAGCAGGGATCAACGCAGACTCAATACATGGTAATAAATCACAAAGTGCCAGAGAAAAAAGCCTTTTGAACTTTAAAAGAAAGAGGACAAGGGTACTTGTGGCTACAGACATAGCATCCAGAGGTATAGACATCAGTCAGATTTCACATGTTATAAATTATGACCTGCCCGAAGATCCCGAGACATATGTACACAGGATCGGCAGGACCGGAAGGGCCGGATATGAAGGGACAGCTCTTTCATTCTGTGATATTTCGGAAACAGGCCTTCTGAAAAGCATACAAAAACTTATTGGAAGGGACATTCCTGTAATTGAAGAACATTCCTTCAATTGTGAAGAGTGTGTGATCAGGATGGCCAGGATCAAAAAGAGCATTTCGTCTCCAAAAGAGGTAAAGAGAGATGTAAAAGCATCAGACCAAAACGACAATCAGAGGCGGACCTATTCAGGAAAATCGCGTAAGGGGAAAAGGGCCAATGGACAATTTTGGCACAAAGGACGTAAAAAGAGCGCATAACGTCTTGCTTTACAAATAATGAAAAGCAGTGAGCAATCACTGCTTTTTTTGTAAGTATTATTTACCATAATATTGATTAAATTTGAAGAATAATTATCAGCAATGGAGGAATAGCACAAACGGCTTTTTCCATAACAGGAGATAAAGAGAGGATTATTGCAGCCGGATGTGATGACTATATTTCGAAACCAATAAAGAGGATTGAGCTTTACGAAATCATTGATAATTTTATTGATCAAAACAAGAGATGGAAAAGTATGCTTTGATTACCGGTGCATCCGGAGGAATTGGACTCGAGTTTGCACACATATTGGCTAATGATGGCTTTGACTTGATTTTAGTGGCAAGAACATTGGAAAAGCTGGAAGAACTTTCTACAGTGATTAACAATGAGTACAAGCGAAAAGTATTGGTCATAAAGACAGACCTTTCAATACCAGGATCGGCACAAGCTCTGTTTAATCAAATCGAAGATAGAGGTTATATTGTTGATGTAGTTATTAATAACGCTGGATTTGGAGACAACGGAAATTTTCATGATACTGACTTTTCCAGGGATATCCAGATGATTAACCTCAATATTACCTCCTTATATGAACTTAATAAACTTTTTGTAAAAGAGATGATTGTAAAAGGGAGCGGGAAAATACTCAATCTTGCCTCTGTTGCTGCATTTATGCCAGGTCCTTACATGGCTCTTTATTATGCAACCAAAGCCTTTGTATTGAGTTTTTCCGTTGCTATCGCCAAGGAGTTGGAGGGAACTGGTGTCACGGTCACCGCACTTTGTCCAGGACCTACCAAGAGCGAGTTTTTTAATAATGCCAACGCTTCTGGTAAAAAGGTATCGAGTATGTTCATGATGCCCGAGGCAAAAGAAGTGGCACTATATGGCTATAAATGCATGCTAAAGGGAAAGAAGTTTGCTGTACATGGAACATCCAATAAAGTTATGGTCTTTGTAACACGATTCTTACCTTTGAGTTTCATTACCAAGATAGTCAGCATGATCCAAAAAAACTAAAAAATCGATGCAACAGAGGGTATTTAATTTTTTAAAGGCACTTAAGAGATTAAATCAAGGACAATTACTCATTGTTTTACTGTTACTTTGGCTTTTGTTAAATTTGATACAGGCTGCCCTCACCGGAGTTATCTACGACGAATCCTATTATTTTCATTATTCCAGGAATTTGGATTGGGGTTATTACGACCACCCTCCAGTGGTAGCCCTGATGGTCCGGTTAAGTTCCCTTTTATTTGACGGTGGTTTGTCTGTCAGGTTTGTGACAGTGGTTTTGCAAGTTTTTACTATTGCATTAATCTGGAAAACAGCAGATGATCAGCTGGTGCATAACAATAATCTGATCCGCTTTTTTGCTATCGCCTCATCGATAGTAATGTTTGTGGTTTATGGGTTCATAACCACGCCAGACTCTCCCCTGCTCTTTTTTACAGCTTTGCTCCTGTATGCTTACAAACGATTCCTGGCAAATGACTCATGGGGTAATTCTCTTTTACTCTCCTTGTCCATGGCTGGCCTTGTTTACAGTAAATACCACGGAGGTTTGGTTATACTGTTGCTTATATGCTCGAATCCCAGATTGCTGTTGAATTACAAGTTCTGGATATCCGGAATCACAGCCTTATTACTATACCTGCCTCATATGATTTGGCAATTCGAAAATGGATTGCCCTCATTCAAGTATCATACAACAGGCCGGTCAAGACCTTTTCGAATTAACTATTTGCTTGAATACTTACCCGGGCAGGCACTTAGTTTCAATCCCTTCATCTTTTTTATTACGTTATGGATTCTTTTCATAAAAAAACCTAAGGACTTGTTGTTCCGGTCCTTCCATTATATTATAGCAGGAATGATCCTCTTTTTCTGGATCAGCACTTTAAGGGGGCATGCACA
>SABC01000128.1 GCA_009929175.1 Bacteroidia bacterium
GAGAAATAAAATACCAAGAGTTCCTGTCAGAGAGCAGGACCCGGCTGTGAGAGCAAAAAACTTTGAAGAGGTTTGTTACGGTTACAATGCTGAAGAGGCTCAGATGGAGGCTTCGCGTTGTCTGGGGTGTAAAAAGCCTTCATGTATAGCACAATGTCCGGTGTCAATACAGATTCCTCAATTTATATATGCAGTTGAGCAGGGTAATTTTTCTGAAGCAGCAGAAATTATTGCTAAAGACAGCTCATTACCAGCCGTTTGCGGTCGCGTCTGCCCGCAAGAGTCGCAATGCGAGGGTTCTTGTATCCTCGGAGTTAAGGGTGAGCCTGTAGCAATAGGAAAACTCGAGAGGTTTGTAGCTGACTGGGCCCGTGAGAACGGTGTACGTTTCTCTGATAAAAAAGAGGCGAACGGTCATAAAGTTGCAATTATAGGAAGTGGACCTGCCGGCTTAGCTTGTTCAGCAGACCTTGCAAAAAACGGATATGATGTTACAATTTTTGAAGCCCTCCATGAACCGGGCGGAGTTCTTCAATACGGAATACCTGAATTCAGACTTCCTAAGGAGAAGGTTGTAAGAACTGAGGTCGAGAATGTACGCTCACTCGGTGTTAAAATTGAGACAAATGTAGTCGTAGGACGTACAGTTACTGTTGATTCCCTGCTTGAGGAGGAGGGATTTGCCGCCGTGTTTATCGGTTCAGGAGCCGGACTTCCAAAGTTTATGGGCATCCCAGGAGAAAATCTTAACGGAGTTGTTTCTGCCAATGAATTCCTCACAAGAAATAACTTAATGAGGGCATATGACCCTGATTATGACACTCCTATATATGTAGGTAAAAGGGTTGCCGTAGTTGGTGGCGGAAATGTTGCCATGGATGCTGCAAGAACAGCTCTCAGGCTGGGAGCGGAGGTGACTATCGTATACAGAAGAACCGAGAAGGAGCTTCCGGCAAGGGTTGAGG
Source organism: Bacteroidia bacterium (assembly GCA_009929175.1). Lineage (GTDB taxonomy): Bacteria > Bacteroidota > Bacteroidia > Bacteroidales > UBA932 > Bact-08. The sequence goes on from SABC01000128.1 coordinate 966, forward strand.
AGGTTCATCATGCCAAGCAGGAGGGAATAGATTTTAAAATGCTGACAAATCCTGTTGAGGTCCTAGGAAACGAAAAGGGATGGGTTACCGGCCTCAAATGCATTAAAATGGAGCTGGGCGAGCCTGATGAGAGCGGACGACGTTCTCCTGTCCCGCTTCCAGATTCAGAGTTCGATATTGAGACAGACGTAGTTGTAATGTCTTTGGGAACATCTCCGAATCCTTTGATAGCTTCTACAACCCCGGGACTCGATACAAACAGATGGAAATGTGTAGTTGCAGATGATTATGGAGTCACAACAAAGGCGGGTGTATTTGCCGGAGGTGACGTTGTTACCGGAGCTGCAACAGTCATTCTGGCCATGGGAGCAGGAAGAAAGGCTGCCGAGGCTATTGACCGATATATAAAGTCCAAGTAGTACTTTTTGTATATCTTTGCCCCCATATTTTAAACTAGCTTTTAATGGCACAAAAACCGTCAATTCCGAAAGGAACGAGAGATTTCTCTCCTGTGGAGATGTCCCGCAGGGATTACATATTCAACAATATAAAAAGTGTTTTCAAACTCTATGGCTACTCTCCGATAGAGACTCCTGCCATGGAGAACCTGTCTACACTTTTAGGGAAGTATGGCGATGAGGGAGATAAGTTGCTCTTCAAGATACTCAACTCTGGTGAGGCATTTGCCGGGGTTGATTCCAAGCTGCTGGAGAACAGCAATTCTCTTTCTCTAAAAGTATGCGAGAAAGGGCTTAGATACGATCTTACAGTACCGTTTGCCAGATTTGTGGTTCAACACCAGAATGAACTGGCTTTCCCCTTTAAACGCTATCAAATACAACCTGTCTGGAGGGCAGATCGTCCTCAGAAAGGGCGTTACAGGGAGTTTTATCAGTGTGACGTCGATGTGATTGGTAGCAAGTCTTTGCTCAACGAGCTGGAGTTGGTGCAGATTGTTGATGATGTTTTTGAAAAGCTTGGTATTGATGTTACAATAAAGATCAATAACCGCAAAATACTGACCGGCATCTCCGAAATTGTAGGCTATCCTGAAAAGCTCACTGATATTACAGTTGCAATCGATAAAATTGACAAGATCGGGCTGGATGAGGTGAAGAACGAGCTTAGAGAGAGAGGAATTGATGAAAAGGCTGTTGAGACCATTGAGCCGGTTTTGCTCTTAAAGGGAACAACTGAGCAGAAGCTGAATGTTATGAGAGATCTGTTGAAGGGTTCAGAGACAGGGCTCAAGGGTGTTGAGGAGGTCGCTAAGGTTTTTGAGCTTGTGAGATTGACCGGGGTGAAGCAGATAGTTGAACTGGATCTCTCTCTGGCAAGAGGTTTGAATTACTATACCGGTGCAATATTTGAGGTAAAGGCAAATAATGTGGAGATGGGAAGCATTTGCGGGGGAGGCAGATACGATGATCTTACAGGTATTTTCGGACTGCCCGGTGTTTCCGGAGTGGGAATATCTTTCGGAGCCGACAGGATTTACGATGTATTGCTGACCCTTGATAAATTTCCGAAAGAGGTGATTGAGGGGACAAAACTCTTAATCGCAAATTTTGGAGAAGAGGAGGTAGAACTCTTGTTGCCTTTATTGAAACAGTTGCGGTCTAACGGCATTGTAGCTGAGGTGTATGCCGAATCCCAGAAGTTGAAAAAACAGTTTGACTATGCTGAGAAAAGAGGTATACGATATATGCTGATTGCAGGCCGGGATGAAATCGCTAAGAACCAGTATAACCTCAAAGATCTTATTACAGGAGAACAAATTTCCTTTGGATCGGAGGAGCTTGTTGACAAGCTTTTATCAAACAAATAAAGGAATAACAAAAAAATAGATTTGCACTTTGGGTATTTTGTATTACCTTTGCAATCCAATACCGCGGAGTGGAGCAGTTGGTAGCTCGTCGGGCTCATAACCCGAAGGTCGGAGGTTCGAGTCCTTCCTCCGCTACTAAAAAACGTCGACATTAGTCGGCGTTTTTTCTTTTAAACATTTTGGATTACGACTTTATAAATCTTGGATCAAATTGAAATCTTTGATTTTTAGTTTTATAATTACATTATCTGAGTTATTTGTTTGTAATGGTATTGTTTTCTTGTTTATTGATGTTATTCCTTTGATAGAACAAATTTCATTTAAAGTATTAATGTCTGATACAAAAACAAGTTCATTATCAGAGTTTAACTCTTTTGCATGTTCAAGTCCCATATAGATTGAATCGGATAGTAAAGATGATTTTCTATATTTTTTACTTTTTTTGTCATAAAGTATGTGAAAGAAGTGTTTATAATCAAAGCTAGAAATATACAGGTATATATATCTATCATTCTCAAGATACTTTTCAATTGAGTAATATGATAGATTGTTTAGCCTGACCTGATCCCCAAAAAGCGGACATTTAAAAATAGAGATTTCGGGCATAATTAATAACTTTAAAAATGTAATTATTGCCTATGAAACGCTCGAAATTTACGGAATCACAGATTTCTTTTGCCCTTCAGCAAGCTGAAACAGGGGTCAAAGTAGAAGAGGTCTGTCGTAAGATGGGTATTAGTGATGCCACTTTTTACCTTTGGAAGAAAAAATATGGAGGTTTAGGTGTTTGTGAG
>SABC01000034.1 GCA_009929175.1 Bacteroidia bacterium
AGGGAGATCGAAATCGCTTCGGGTGCAGGATTTCTTGTTCCGATAACCGGAGAGATCATGAGGATGCCGGGACTGCCCGAGACACCCTCTTCGGAAAGAATAGATATTGACAACGAAGGGAATATCTCGGGTCTGTTTTAAACCCTGTAAACCCCGTTTCATCTGGAGCTTTGTTCGTGCCTAGAGCAGAGCTCCTTTTCTATTTGTGAAAATGATATCCCTTTGTACCTGAGCAATACTATCAAGTGGTAAACAAGGTCCCCAGCCTCGTAAATAAGCCTCTCCTTGTTGTCCCTTACAGCCTCTATGATGGTTTCGGCAGCCTCTTCGCCAATCTTCTTGCAAATCTTTTCGGTACCTCCTTCAAACAGCTTGGTTGTGTAGGATCCCTCAGGCATCAGCCTCCTGCGCTGCCCAATGAAAGAGTCCAGCTTACCCAAAAACCCTTCGCTCCCGGCCTCTCCAAAGCAACTAAACGAACCTGTGTGGCAAACCGGGCCCCTTGGATTGACCTTTACCAACAACGCATCGCTGTCACAATCCTCGGCAATACTTACAAGCTCCAGAAAATTTCCGCTGCTCTCCCCTTTGGTCCAAAGTCTTTGCCTGGACCTGCTGAAAAATGTAACCAACCCTGCTTCCAGGGATTTCTCGAATGACTCCCTGTTCATATAACCTACCATCAGCACTTGTAACGTGCTGTTATCCTGTATTACTGCAGGCACTAGTGTATCACTTTCTTTAAACACCTTACCGGTGTCAATATCTGTTTTAATCATATTGTCATTGTTTTATAATTTCCCTTAAAATCACAACCTTACACTCACACCATTAGTTGCCAGATAATCCTTCAACTCTCGTATCCCAATCTCCCTCCTGTGGAAAACAGAGGCAGCCAAAGCAGCATCAGCACAATGATTTGTAAACAACTCCCAGAAGTGCTCTTTTGTACCTGCACCACCCGATGCAATGATTGGAATTGAATGCCTGTTATTAAGGTTTTTAAGAGTTGCATATTCAAAGCCCTCCTTAGTACCGTCCCTGTCCATTGAGGTAAAGAGAATCTCACCGGCACCCCTGCCGGCACACTCTTCTGCCCACTCAAACAACTCCCTTGGCCTCTCCTCTCTCCCTCCCTTGGCAAACACCCTCCATACTCCGTTCCTGAATGAGGCATCAATTGCAACAACCACAAACTGGGATCCGTAAACCGCTGCAATCTTGTCTATCAGGGATGGATCATCCAAGGCAGCACTATTAAGTGATACCTTGTCGGCACCCGAATCAAGCAGTGCTGCAGCATCATCCAGACTTCTTATCCCTCCTCCGACAGTGAAAGGAATGTTGAGATTAAGGGCAACATCCTTGACCATTTTGCGGAAGATACCCCGCCCTTCGTGGGTAGCACTGATGTCCAGGTAAACCAGTTCGTCGGCCCCTTCGTACGAATAGAATCTGCCCAGCTCCACAGGATCGCCTACCTCGGCCAGGTTCAGGAAATTTACTCCTTTGACAGTCTTTCCTTCATGCACATCGAGGCATGGGATTATTCGTTTTGCAACCATGATTCCAATTTTTGAAGATCTATTCTCTTTTCATAAAACGCCTTGCCTACAACCACACCATCCAGGCCTGCTTCTTCGAGTGCTATGATATCTTCCATCCCGGACACTCCCCCCGAAGCTATTATTTCAAGAGAGGGGAAGATTGTCCTTAACTCTTTGTAAAGGTCAAATGCAGGACCCGATAGCATCCCGTCTTTGGAGATGTCTGTACAAATAATTCTGGAAATACCCATGGAAGCATAACTTTTTATAAACTCATATATATTGCTATTTATTTGCTCTTTCCAACCATTTATTGCAATCTTTCCTTCTTTGATATCAATACCCAGGATAACCCTTTCGTTGTCATATTTTTCCAATAGCCGGCAAACCAAACCGGGATCCTTTACTGCAACACTGCCTACAATAACAGAATATGCTCCGCTATCAAAGGCCCTTTGGGCAGACTCCATACTCTTTATTCCGCCACCAAACTGTATTACCATACCGGTTGTGGAAGCAACATCCTGCAAAGCTTGCAGATTGATGGGCTCCGCCGACTTTGCTCCGTCCAGGTCTACAATATGGATCCTGTCAAATCCCATCTTTTCAAACTCTAGGGCAACCTTGGCAGGGCTGGAGCTGTATTTGGTTACCTTCCCATAATCTCCCATTGAGAGCCTTACACACTCCCCGCCGATAATATCAATTGCCGGGATTAGCCTGAATCTATTATTCTTCTTATACATTATCCAAGTATTATCTTATTTTAATTCAAAAAAATTCCTGAGCACCCTTTCTCCGGCCGTGCCGCTTTTTTCGGGATGGAACTGGGTACCATAAAAATTCCGTATGTTCAGGGCAGATGCAAAGCAACTCCCATGGGTGGTTTTGGCAATTGTCCCCGGCCCGGGCAAAGGGGCGTAGGAGTGAACAAAATAAAACCACTCCCCCTCGTTAATACCTTTGAATAAAGGAGACTTAAGGTCAAAAACCTGATTCCATCCCATATGTGGCACCTTGACACCAACTTCCCTCAGCTTGCGCACCCTCGGTGCAAAAATTCCTGCGCATGCAGCATCACCCTCTTCGCTGGAATCGCACATCACCTGCATCCCTACACAAATACCCAGCACCGGTTTGGTTACATTTACCAGGAATCGGACCAGGCCACTCCTATCCATCCTGGAAATCACCTGTGAGGCATCTCCGACACCAGGCAATATAATATGTGAGGCAGCAGCCAGCTCCTCTTTTCGGGAGGTAATAATATACTCTGCACCCACCCTGTTGATGGCATTCCCCAGGGAAAAAAGGTTCCCTGCTCCATAATCCAAAATCGCAATCATAACTTTTAGTATAATTTCAATTATCAAATGAGACCTTTGCTGCTGGGCATTTCGTACTCCCCGATGTCATTTGAAAGGGCAATCCTAATAGCCCTGGCAAAAGCCTTGAAAAGGGCCTCGGCAATATGGTGGTCATTGTTGCCCGAGGCGTTTATATGGAGAGTGAATTTGCCGGCAGAGGCTAGGGATTCAAAGAAGTGCGGGTACATTTGGACAGGGAAATCGCCCGTAAAATTATCTTTAAATGAGACATCCCATTTGAAACCACTGCGTCCGCCCAAATCCACAAGCACCTCTGCACGGGATTCATCCATCGGGAGTACAAAGCCATACCTGTTGTAGCCTCCACGAGACCTGTAAATGGTGGCTACAGCCTCTCCCAATACTATTGCAGTATCCTCTATTGTATGGTGGCCATCCACTTCCAGGTCGCCAGAAACACAGAGGTCCATTCCCAATCCTGAGTGCAGGGCAAAAAGCTCAAGCATATGGTCAAAAAACCCGATACCGGTACGGATATCCCGGATATCACTCCTCCCGGGGTAAAGTGCCAGGTTGATTTTGGTTTCACGGGTTACCCTGGACAGCCTGACACTATCTGCAAACAACTGCTCGTCGCCTCCGTTTAAAAGGGAGAGCAGCAGGTCGTTCTCGGACCTCTTGCCCACGGTAATTCTCACACACCCTTCACAGCCCGGCTCCTTACTCCTGTCCCTGATAACCACCCCTTTGCTCTTGAGAAAAGCCACCATGGCTGCGGGGTCACCTACCTCTGCAAGCAGAAAGTTTCCTTTTCCCGGAAACACCCTTTTCACCCCTTCTGTTTTGCCAAGCTCTGCAAACATCCTCTCCCTTTCGTTTACAATCTCCCGGAGATTCTCCATTTTGTCCCTTGCAAGGCTTTTGATTGCCAGCTCCTGACTCACAGCATTAAGGTTATAGGGGTACTTCACCTTGTCCATATATGAGATGATTTCTCTGGAGGCAAATGCAAACCCTACCCTTATGCCGGCCATCCCTCTGGATTTGGACATAGTCCTTAGGATTACCACATTGGGATATTCGCAAAGGACTCCTGCATACCCCTCATCGCCTGAGAAATCGATATAGGCTTCGTCAATCACAACTATTCCGGCAAAATTTTGGACTACCTTCATCACCTCGCTCCTCTCCAAAAGGTTACCGGTGGGGTTGTTGGGAGAACACAGGAAAATAATCTTGGAACTCCGGTCCGTGAGCGACAGCAATGCATCGCCATCCAGGGAAAAACCCTCTCCAAGCCTGCACTCCCTGTACTCCACATCATTGATTGCTGCCACTACTTTGTACATACCGTAAGTTGGTGAGATGGAAACAATATTGTCTTTCCCGGGATTGCAAAATATCCTGACAAGCACATCAATGGCCTCGTCACTACCATTACCTGCAAACACATTGGAGCAATCCATACCAAACCCGGCCATCCTTGCCGCAGCACTCTTAAGCTCCATGTTCACAGGTTGTGGGTAACGATTGTACCCTGTGTTGTACGGGCTTTCGTTTGCATCCAAAAAGAGGGCATTCTTCACTTTGCTCTCATTGCGGGCAGAGGAGTATGGCTTCAATGCCCTTATGTTCTCCCTTACCAAATCTTCTGTTAAAAAACTGTTTTTCATATCCTTACTTTTACTGCATATTCGTGAGCAAATAGTGACTCTTCGCGGGCCATTGTACAGATTGTTTCCGAAAGGGATTGCAGCCCTTTAGCTGTAAGCTCCTGGAAAGTAATCTTGTGCATGAAACTATCCAATGTGATTCCCGAACAGGAGCGTGCCCGGCCACCGGTTGGCAAGGTGTGGTTGGTGCCAGAGGCATAATCCCCTGCACTTTCGGGAGAGTAGTTTCCGATAAAGACACTTCCTGCAGCTTTGACCAGACTGGCTTTTTGCCACGGTTCTCTTGTGCTTATGATAAGATGTTCTGGTGCATAGAGGTTGGAAAACTCAAAGGCTTGGTTGAGGTTGTCAAACAAAATTGCCCTGCTGTTTTCCATGGCCCCCTCTGCCTGGGATTTACGGGGCAAACGTTCCATCAGGGTGGCTGTAATTTTGGTTACATTCTCAATAACTTCACGCGAATCACTTAGTAAAAACACCTGCGAATCGGCACCATGTTCGGCCTGTGAAAGTAGGTCGGCAGCTACGAAAGCAGGATTACAACTACTATCGGCAATAACCATCAGCTCCGATGGTCCTGCAGGCATATCTATGGCTACCTCACGACTAACCAACTCCTTAGCGATTGTAACATACCTGTTACCAGGGCCGAAAATCTTATCCCTTTTGCGAATGGAGGCTGTTCCGTACGCCATAGCTGCAATTGCCTGTGCCCCTCCGACAGTAACTATCGAGGTTATGCCAAGGGTGAGTGCAGCGTATGCAACCGGTGCCGGTATTCCGCCCCCCTTCAACGGAGGTGTAAACAGGATGATATCGCTGCAGCCTGCCAACTTTGCCGGGACTCCCAACATCAGTACAGTCGAAAAAAGAGGGGCAGAGCCTCCGGGGATATATAGTCCCGCCTTTTCTATGGGAAGGTTACGTATGCTGCACTTTACACCCGGCATCGTCTCCACCTCTATGTTGGAGGTTCTTTGGGCTAAGTGGAACTTCCCGATATTGGATATTGCAGTGCCAATTGCCTCTTTAACCTCCTCGCTTACCCCTTTTGCATACTCCTCTATCTCCTCGTTGCCTAGGAAGAGTTTGGTAAGCTTCACTCCATCCAGTTTTTCGGTAAGGTCAAAAAGGGCTTCGTCACCCTCTCTCTTTACCCTTTGCAGAATCTCTGACACCTTTGCACTAATCTCTCCTTCAAAAGCCTGCGCCCTCAAAATCAATTGAGGCCAAATTTCGGGTGATGGATTTTCAAATACTTTCATGATATCTTGGTTAATGAAATTATTTATATAGTGTGTTTAAGGAAGTATTTTGTCCAGGGACAATACCAGTATACCCTCTGCTCCAAGCTGTTTAAGGCTCTCTAATTTGGCCCAGAGATCCCTCTCTTCTACCACCACGTGCATGGAGCACCACCCCGATTGGGCAAGCGGGAGTATAGTCGGGCTGCGTAATCCCGGTGTTATCCTGGCTGCCTCCTCAACTTTGGACTGCGGAAGGTTGATCAGCAGGTATTTCATACCCCTGCTCCGCTCCACAGCCTCGAACCTCGATACCAGCTGATTGACTATCATCATCTTTTGAGTGCCCAGATCTTTTCCCGAAATAAGAACTGCTTCCGATTCAAAAACCCTCTCCACCTCCTTTAGACCATTCACTACCAGCGTCCCTCCCGAACTCACAATATCAAAAATCGCATCGGCCATTCCAACCGATGGGGCTACCTCCACCGAACCTGCAATTTTGTGGATAACAGCTTTCACTCCTGCATCATTGAAATAGTTTTCCAAAATTGAGGGATAAGAGGTTGCAACCCTTTTGCCCTGGAAAAATGATGGGCCGTTGTACTCCTCTCCCTTTGGAATGGCAAGGGAGATCCTGCACCTGCCAAACCCCAGGCGGTGTATTACCTCCACACTTTCCCTCTTTTCGGCCACCTCGTTTAGGCCTACTATCCCTATATCGGCCACCCCCATGGCTACCGCGCCGGGGATATCGTCGTCCCTTAGGTATAGCACTTCCAACGGGAACTCCCCGCACTTGGCCAGTAACTTCCTTTTGCTTTCGTCTACCGAGAGCCCTGCCTCCTTGAGCAGCTCCGAACTCTCCTCGTTCAACCTTCCTTTTGCCTGAATCGCAATTCTTATCATTGTCTTGATTATTAAAAATAAAAAGAGGGCTCACCACCCGGTAAGCCCTCTTATGCAAAATATGTCTGGAAAATTATCCCGTATATACACACAGCATTAAGCGCCTACCGTTGGACAGCAGATGATGATGATGCAGTGAATGTATATTTTGGAATAGATTCATTTTTCTCTTTTACGTACGCAAAGTTAAATTTCTTTTTTTCATTAAAACAAGAAATATTTCCATTATTTTTAATAGACGTGTATACTACCCTGAGCAGCAGGCAAATAATTTACGCCGACCCAGGTTATCATAAGCAGTATAAATGCTATCGGAAGCAACCACAACAAATATTTAAGTTTGTAATTGATGAGCCTTGCGTGGATGTACACGAGGTATGCGGCTGCCGTAATAAAGGCCCATACCTCCTTTGGATCCCAGGACCAAAAGTCGCCCCACGCCTCCTTTGCCCATAATGCACCCATCAGCATACCCATCATGAGGAATCCCAAACCTATGTAAACCAGGTTGTCGATGAGGGGCATCAACCGTTGCTCTCCTTTTTTTAGCTCCCTGATCGCGATGAATGAGGCAATAGTTGCCGCACCAAGCAAAGCATACGAAAGAATGTATACTGTGACATGAGGCACAAACCACGGACTTTGCAGTGCGGGCATCAGGTTGGTGGTATGGATCTCGGGCTTGAGCAGGTTGACAAAAACAAACACCCCTGAGACCACTACGCTGTATGCCATTATCCATTTATACTTCCAATGCAGGTATGTTACAAAACCCACTATTGATATGAAGAAAGAGTACCAAAGCCTTGTTTCACCCATGGTCCTGAGCGGAGGGTGACCCTGTCCTGCCCACAGTCCGGCAATGAAAGCTGCAAAAACAATTATACCGCCTATAATGGAAAAAATGGCTGCGACAGGGCTTTTTCTTGTATATAGTAAAACACTTCCCAAACTCCACAACAAAAGCGAAGCTACCGCAAAATAAACAAATTCATTCCAACTCATCTCCTACCTCCTTTCCAAAACAGTGTAACAGCACCAAACAGCATCAATATGAATCCTATGTAAGAGGGAATCACCCAAGGATCATAAACCAGTTCAAAAATGGAATGTTCGGAATCCCTCCCTTTTTGGGTATCATATGAGAACTGGTAGATTTTCCAGCTCTTCATGGTCATCGGTGAATTGACCTCGATAATCCCGTTTTTAACATCTCCGTCGGGAGTAAAAACCTTAACCTCCGACCTGTATGCCTTGGGTTCGGGAAAAGTCATGGCAACACAGAGCCTGTCGTCAAGGTCAAGGATTTTGAAATGCTGGAAGTAATTCCCGCAGCTCACCCATCCTTCGTTCAATTCACCGCTTCCGGTCTCCTTAACCCTCACATAGGCAGCAGGGGCATAACGATATTTGTCCAACACCGAGTCTACGGCTATCTCCCACCGGTCAATAGAAAAACTGGCTCCTACCACACTTTCGTAAAAGAGTGGTTTACCGGCTGGCATTGCTTCTCCGGTTGTTTTGTCCACAATTCCCAACCTGGGCGGATACTCTTCCATAGAAAAATCCTTGAGTTCGACCGCAATAGGCAATTCCACCACATTTGTCCCCTCCCTGCTTCCCGAAGGTTCACCCCTCCACTCGGTTGTCCCCTCGGCCACGGTCATGAAATACCGGGCTTTGTCTGCCGATCCGGGACCCGCTGCCAAAAGCAATATCAACAAACCTGCGTGGTTGAGCATAAAGGGGATTTGCCCGACCGAAAATGATTTTATCTTAAGGGCAATTATGGCAGTAAGGTTTACAAGAACCAATAGGTAGAGCAACACAAAAGGCCAGGAAATCTTAACCATGTTACCCGGGACCAGACCCATCCAGAGTGCCGCAATTGTCATTGCGGCCAAAAGGGTGACAGAGAGGCTCCCCGATGCCATCCTGGAGAGACCCCCCCCCTTTTTCATGAAAAAGATGAGCAATAGCATTGCTATCAGAATCACGTTCACAGGAAATGCCAGGAACCTCTTGTCAAACGGACCCGAAAAAAATTGCAGGGCGAACCCTGCAATCATTACTGCCGAGATCATAACAATCTCTTCTAGAGCAACCTTTCGTTTTCTTTCGCTTTTGCCAGCCATTCCGGTACAATTGTAGTCATGAATTTTTCTTTATCTGCCTTAAGTTTTGGCATATCCAGCCCGATATACTGCTGAGCCTTCTCTTTGGTTGAGATATCGGGGACCGGGATCTCTTCTGTCACACCCAAGGATTTGAGCACATTGTTGACAGCAAGCTGTGCCTGGTAACTCATATCCAGGCTGTGCGCCAGTATCCTTTGGGTCTCTACGGGAGCATGGAAAGAGGCCCCGTGCGATGCAACCGCAAAGTCCCATCTCCATTGCGCCCCGCGCAATAATTTAAGGACAGGTTCCATCTGTTTTTCACTGGCTCCTTTGTCCCATGCAAATTTGGCACCCACATGGGCCCTGACCAGCTCATTCTCTACCCTGTTACGAGTCTCGAGTATCTTGTCTTGATATTCGTACACATAGCTCATGAGTTTTTCTTCGCTGTCCCTGTGGCATGTAAGACAAGTACGGTCAATATACTTGAGGGGGGAAACCAGGTGGTGGTCGCTGTATTTGATAGCACCATCCGATTTGTACGGCATATGACAATCTGCGCAGGAGAGACCTCTTTTTGCATGGGGGCCCATCATGAACAGTTCGTAATCAGGGTGCTGGGCCTTGAGCATTGGAGCCCTGCTGAGGGTATGTGTCCAGTCTGTGAACCCAACCTCATCATAGTATTTCTCCATCTCTTCTACAGACATACCTTTATCCCAAGGTAAAGTCAGGTATTTGCCGTCACCCTTGAAGTAATACTCCACATGGCACTGAGCACAGGCAAGAGACCTTCTCTCCTGGATTGTGGTTTTGTCTATATCCTTGCCCATCCGCTGGAATGCCTCTGCCAGTGCAGGCCTGGAGATGGCAATGTTCATATTGTCGGGATTGTGGCAATCTGCACATCCTATCGGATTTACGATTTCGTGACCGAAATGCGACCATTTTGCAGAATAAAAATTCTCTATACCCACCTCTGCCATCATACGAGGCACATCGGGACTCTTACAGGCCCAGCATGTTGAGGGTTGGAGGTTCTCCTCCTCGGTCATCGGGGCACCGGTACGCAAAGTTTGCGTAACATCTTCCACAGCATAGGAGTGTCCCCTCGGGGCACTGTAATCACGAGAGAAAGCATACCCGGCCCATAGCACAACCATCTCAGGCCTGTCGGCAAGAATGTCGTGCATCATGTTGCCATTGTGTTTGCTCTCAAAATCCATCTCCTTGGTTTTGAGCCATGTTTCATATTCGCGGGGGTAGTTCTCACCCCATAACTGGCTGCGTGATTCGATACCTTGGATTTCTACCCTTTTGTTGTTGAACAACGTGGCAATCTCGGCCCTTCTTTCGGTTACCGAGGCTGCAAGGAGTCCAAGCAGGAAAACCACCACTATGGTTCCCCCGAAAAGCACCCATAACAGGGCAGCCTTGTGTTTCTCATAGAATTTTCTCATAGAGTTGAAGTTTTATTTTTTCATCATGTTTTTTAACCAGGAGGGTACGGGGGATTCGGGAAGAGGGACAATTGCGTTGGGACTCATTGCCAGGTTAGAGATGATGCCGTGCGGCACCTCCCTGTGGCAATCCCAACAAGCCCTGGCCTCCCCGCTCGCAACCTGTGAGTACTTGACCATTCCGGTCTTGACAAACTCGGTATTGAGTTGTGTGTGGCACCTGATACAGTTTTCCATTATGGCTCCGTAACTCTCTGCCCTTGGTCTTATTACCTGGGGCTCTGCCCTAAGGGTAAAGACTGCGGCATGGTAAAGTCCATCCTTAGCCTTGAATGCGTAACCCCGGATGATGTTGTCCTGCGGGACATGACAATCGTTGCAGGTGGTCCATGGCTGGTGGGAGCTCTTTTGCCAGGACTGGTAATAGGGGGCCATGATGTGGCAGTTAACGCATGCAGAGGGGTCGTCGGTGAGGTAGGAGGCCATACGCGACATATAGAGCAGGTAAAAGAAGAGCCCGCCCAAGATACCCAGCAATATTATGGTGGGTACTACGAGCTGACGGGGAAAGATTTTCTCCATAGGCTTTAAGTTTTAAGTTTGAAACAAATATAACATTTTGATTTTATATAAACAATGCTGTATTTTTTAAAAAAATAATTTTTTATCCGGACAATATTTCTTTATATTTGTTTACTGTTCAAATTTTTAACTTATAAAGTTAATCTTATGAGACCTTTCAATCAAAAATTAAAATTAACACTTTTTGTGTTTTCAATCCTGCTAGTTGGGACAGCTGCAATTGTAATCAACAACTATCCTACTGAAGCTAAAATCATTAAAGAAGATTGCATCCATTGTGGAGAATGCGTTTCTGCAGCTTCCAATTTATTTAAGCTTGAAGACGATGGTGCCACTTTTACAGATAAGGCTCCTGATGGTTTTATTTATGCGGAGTATTATGATGAATTTTTAGATGCTTATGCTGCTTGCCCTACGTATGCAATAAAGTTTAAATGGGAACAATAATGAATACAATGATGAATAGTAAAACGTTATTTATTTTCTTTGCAGCAATCTCAATATTAATAGCTTGTTCGCAAAAAAACACATTAATTGACAAACAAAAGAAAACAATTGATGTTTACGGCTGTATCGGCAATGAGAGACCGATCTCGCTTAGTGAAATAGCCGAGGAGATAGAATACATCCCATTGGAAACTTCAGTAAACAGTGTTATCTCTAATCCTGCCGATATTATACTGAGCAATGACTTAATATATATAAAGGGAAGATTGACAGATCCTATTATGGTATTTGACAAGAGTGGGAAATTTATTCGTTCCGTAGACCGAAAAGGCAGAAGTAGTGAAGAGTATGAATCCATTGTTTCGTTGGATATTGATAATGATGGGATTATATGTATTGAGTCCACGCAAAAAATTACTGAATACAAAGCAGATGGTACTTTCATCAGGAATATATTTAAAAACAAGGATGCAGGTTATCGTGGTTTTGCAAAGCTAAACGACAATTTTTACATGTTTTCCTCAGCTTTGGGGATAAACATGATTAACTCATACTCTGCAACAGACTCAGAATCCAATATTTTATGGAACCATCCTTTCACACCCGACGAAACAGATATCCTCAAGACCCACCCAAGGGCCGAAATGTTTAAAAGACCGTACCGTTTCAAGGATAAAATTATGATTGCAGGTGGGGTTTGGGATTATATCCTCTCAGTAAATGACAAACTTGAAATTGATACCGCTTATTTCTTTAACTATGGACGTTTTAAACTGACAAAGGACAATGTAAAAGATCTGGCAAGCACCAGAAATATAATAACGAGGCAGTCAGACATTCTCGAAAGCAACAGATATCTGTTTCTCAAGTACAACATTGGAAATATTGCAAAAAACAATGGCACAACAAATAGTGCCGAAGGTGTAGCTAAACATCAGAACTTACCTTTAATGCACTTGTATTTTGACAAGCAAACCGGAATTACCTCATCCCTTGAACCTGACCCTTCCAAACAGTGGGGATTCATAGATGATTTCCATAATGGTCCCACAATATGGCCTGTTTCTATCTCAGACAGTAATCATATGATAGCATTTGTTCCGGCATTAACATTTAAAGAGGCTTTCTCCGGCAAAGACACAAACTCAAAATACGCCCAAATGGCAAACTCCTTGTCAGATAATGACAATCCTGTAGTTATTATTGTCAAATTAAAAAACCTGTCGCTTTAATATCCAGTTATTACCTCCAGCTCAATTGCAGGTATGCCGGGGTTCATCCATTGTGGGGCGGGGAACCCTTTGAGATAGTGATCAAAGAATTGTTTCATGCGGATTTGGAAATCCACTTTATTCTTGAGTTTTTGGGGCCAGTGTACCTCTCCTGTATAGTTTAGGAGCCACACTGGTTTCCTTAATCTTTTAAGGGCCACGAAGTATTCTATTCCTTGGTACCATGGAACATGTCCATCTTGGTCGTTATGCATGATAAGGATCGGGGTATTGACCTTGTCCATTGTAAAGATCGGAGAGTTCTCCATGTATCGCAGAGGAGATTCCCATGGGGTCTTTCCAATTCGGCTTTGCTGGTGTTCATATTGGAAAGAGCGATTGAGCCCTGTACCCCAGCGGATTCCTCCATAGGCACTGTACATGTTCACCACAGGAGCACCAGATTCTATTGCAGCAAAGAGATTGGTGCGGGTAGCAAGGTATGCAACCTGGTATCCGCCCCAGCTATGTCCCTGGGCTCCTATACGTGCAGGGTCGGCAATCCCCGACTCTATAAGCTTTGATACACCCGGCATCACTGCATTGAAAGCGCTCTCCCCGGGATATCCATCTTTATATACTACATCAGGGTTGAAT
Organism: Bacteroidia bacterium; assembly: GCA_009929175.1. GTDB lineage: Bacteria > Bacteroidota > Bacteroidia > Bacteroidales > UBA932 > Bact-08. The sequence continues at coordinate 13,179 of SABC01000034.1, forward strand.
ATCACGTATCCATGGCTGTTGTACCAGTGGTAATCCACAGTGGAACGGTGTGGTTCGGGAGTCCTGTAAGAGTGCAGGTTTGATGAGTTCTTGTCATAGAAATTCACTACGACAGGATATTTCTTTGATGGATCGTGGTTTTGAGGTTTATATACCACACCCTCCAATTGCACTCCGTCGTAGGAGGTCCAGCTTACAAGTTCGGCACTGCCCCAAATAAAGTTTTCCTGTTGGCTGTTGGCATTTGTGATCTTTATGTTGCTTGCGAAGTTGCTGTCACTGTATCTGATGTCGGGGAACTCATCGAACCTCTCCTTTGTGAATATCCATGCCTCTGCCTTGGTCGCTTTGATTGGTGTCCCAAGCATAAAGTCCCCTTTGAAGAGGGGGTTGGGTATAGCGCCTGCTTCTCCGGCAAGGTAATAGCCGGTTCCTTTTGTCTTGTTGTCAAACCCCGTAAGCAGAGTGTTGCCGTCAAACTTTACAAACTCTTCCTTGGGGTCTGCTGCTGTATAGCGGTAGGATATTCCTATGATATGTCCATTTTGTGTGAGATTCTCGGGTATCTTCTCCCCTGTCGGGTCTACCTTCCAGATGTCATATTTGTCATATACATAGAACACATTGTCCCCTTCTCCCCATCCTGCGGCTCCGTATGCAGAGGGCCAATCGGGAACATCATTTTCCAGGTCATATACCTTTATTGTGTTTGGACGGGTAACCAGCCTCTTCTCCTTGTTTTCCAGGGAATAGGTAGCCCATGAGCTGTCCGGGGCACTGTACCAGTACAAGTATTTACCTGCCGGAGAGACCCTTGGATAGCCGTCAATACCCTTTAGGGCAAAATGGGCCCTTTCCAGATATGTGTCAGTCAAATAGACATCGAACTTCGAACGTCCTGTCCACATACTTTCCAGCTGGTATTCTACATCGGAGAGTGTAAGCACCAGGTTCGAGTTACCTTTATCAATCAGCCTTGCATCTGTAATGTTTTCGTTTGTGATTGTATAATGCGACCCCTTCTCCAAATTGTAAACAGCCATCAGTGATGCCTGTTTATCCCTCTGTTTGTTCACAACCTGTTGGGTAAACTGCACCTTTTCGTTCCAGTTCCATATGTGGACTTCTGGGAAATCCTCCTTTGATATTGTAGTGTCTTTTTGAGGTTGAGGGGTTTTAAACCCAAAATAGAGTTTGGTACAATCTTGTGAAAATACCAGGCTCCTTTTGTCCGAAACCCCGGAGGCTATGTGTACGGCTGAACTCCCCTCATTACCCAACAGCAAACTGTCTCCTGCCAAAAACGCAGCTTTTGATCCATCTTCGCTAAGGGAGAGGGTGTTGATTTTAGAGGTTCCTTTCCATATGGTATCAATACTGTTTTGAGGGAACCGGTATTTGACAACACTCCCTTTTTGGGCTGTCAGCAAACTCTTTAGGTCTTGGGATACAGCATATTTATACACTTTATTGTCAATTGTCCACATCCCCTCTCCGGGTCTGATGGCTGTCATTGTGGAATCTGCATTCAAAAGGAAGAGCATTCCTCCCTCTTTATTGGAAACGGAGTGAGTTTTCACATTTGGATAATACTCTGCCCTATAGTTGTCCAATGAGATCATACCCACTTTATAACCATTTGTTTTACTTGGTGCTCCTTTGACTGTCTTCTCCTCTTTTACCTCTTTCTTGAAATAGAGGAATTTACCGTCGTGATCAAAAGAGAGCGCCGAGGCAGAGTCCGACCGGAACAGCTCCGCTCCTTTGTTGTTGTACAAAATAATGGTTGTATGGCCTTTCCATGGTTCCAGTTTTACGGCTATATGTTTTCCGTCGGGAGAGATTGCACTCTCTGTGATTCTGTTCCATTTAAGAATATCATCCATTTGCAACTCTCTTTTTGCAGGTATGGAAGCCTCTTTCCTTACCTTTTCCTGTTTGGATTCAGGGCGTCGTTGCCCGAAGGTTACAGTTGGCTGGTATGACATTAAAGCCACTATTGCACAGCTTGTTAAAAAAAATATTGAAAGCTTGGTCTTCATGGTTTTATTTTGTTAAAATACCGATATTCCTATTTTGGTTGTGAACTGTTCGAGGGTCTCTATCCCCCGGTGTGAGTTGCCGTTTGCGTTAAGTTCGGGGCTCCATACTGCGATGGATAGTTTGCCGGGAATAATGGCTACTACCCCCCCTCCTACACCACTCTTACCGGGAAGCCCTACCCTGTAGGCAAAATCACCCGATTCGTTATAGAGTCCGCAGGTCGACATCAGAGCGTTGAGCCTTTTGGCTGTCCTTGGGCTCACCATAGCCTTGCCGGTGGACGGGACCACCCCTTTGTTTGCCAAAAACAGGAAAGCACGGGCCAATGTGAGTGTTGACATGCTGATGCTGCACTGGCTGGTGTAGATATCCATTATTGTATCGAGGTCATTTTTGATGGTGCCAAAACTTTTCATGAAGTTGGCGAGGGCCATGTTCCTGTATGAATTCTCCAGTTCCGAAGCCGCTACCTCCTTGTCGTAGTAAACGTCATCGTCATTGCACAATTCGCGTACAAACTCAAGTATCTCCTGCTTGGGTTTCCGGTAAAGGTCCACCAGTTTATCGGTTACCACCAGTGCACCTGCATTGATAAAGGGATTGCGTGGTATTCCCCGTTCCTGTTCCAGCTGGATCAGTGAGTTGAATGAGGTACCCGAGGGCTCTCTGCCCACATAGTGCCAGAGTTCATCTTCCAGGTAACGGCTAGCCATAGCCAGTGTGAAAACCTTGGAAATACTCTGCACTGTGAACTTCTTGTCACTGTCCCCGATAGAAAATTCCCCCCCATCAAGGTCACACACCGAAATTGAATAACTGTCCGGGTTTACTTTAGATAATGCCGGAATGTAACTGGCAACCTTTCCTGCTCCGATATTTCCCTTTTGGGATTCATAGATTTCCTCAATGGTCTGTTCGTACAACATACACTTACACTTTTAAACTTTCTAAAGCACCTTTGTTTTAATCCTTTAGTTTAACAAAGATAATTAAATAAGTTTTGTAAAGAATTCATAATCATAAAAAGGAATTTCATTTTTTTTTGCAAATATGCCGGATAATTTCTAATATTGCAGAAGTACTCAGAGCATAACCAAGGGCTTAGTCCCAAAACCTTTTTACCTGCTTCCCCTGCAATTATTAATTTTTTAATACCATTATGTTATGAAATGGGGTAGTATTCTTTTATTATGTATGCTGGTTTTAACATCCGCCTCCTGCAACAAAGAGCCGGATCCTGTAGACCAGCCTCAAGACAAACCCGCTCCCGAAATCTTACTTACAACAGGCGAGACAAAAGTCTCATCCACAGGAAATCTCCTTGCCTTTGAATTTCTTGAAATGATTACCCGGGAAGAGGTGATTTCCGGCAAAAAGGAAAACATCATGATCTCCCCCCTTAGCCTAAACCTGGCTATGGCCATGGCGTGGAACGGTGCTACCGGTAATACCAAGGATCAGATCAAAGAGGCTCTTGGTTTCGTCGGGGATACGGACCAGGATGTCAACAGTTTCTTCAAGAAAATGACCGAAGCTCTTCCTGAGGCCGATGCTTTGAGTAAAATCATGATTGCAAACTCTATCTGGTACGACAAACCTTTTCCTGTAAAACCTTCGTTTTTACAGACCAACAGGGATTGGTTCAATGCTGTAACCTATGACCTTGACTTCGGGAACACACAGGAGAGTCTAAATGCGATTAACAGCTGGTGCTCACAAAAGACCAACGGCATGATCGAAAAAATCCTTGACAAGATCAATGAGAATGAAGTCATGTTTTTGATCAATGCCCTTTACTTCAAGGCTCCATGGAAAAACAAATTCGACCCTTCCAAAACTGCCCCGATGACCTTTACATTGGAAAACGGAGAGAGTATCAATGTACCTGCAATGTCTGGCGATATCACTGTAAACTATTTCTATGGCAGCAAATTCAACTCTGCAACACTGCCTTTTGGAAATGGGGCGTTCAAAATGACCCTGATCGTTCCCGGCGAAGGAATGGACATACAAAAGATTTACAGCGAAATCGGCTCACCAGGCACATGGGACAATATTGTTAACAGTAAACAATCCTCTAAATTAAAGGTATACCTTCCAAAGTTTAAATTTGGTTATAAGATCGAATTCAATAATATGCTTAAGAGCCTTGGTATCACAGATGCATTCAACGAAAATGCCACATTTGGCGGGATTACCGATTTCCCTCCCGGTGATTTGCGGATTTCCAAAGTGCTCCAAAAGACAGCCATAGAAATCAACGAAGAGGGAGGCGAAGCCTCAGCAGTTACCTCCGTCGGTTTTGACGTGACCTCTGCCGGACCAGGAAAGGAATTCCGCGCAAACAAACCATTCCTCTTCATAATCTGGGAGCAATCAACCGGAACCATCCTCTTCGCCGGCAAAGTCGAAAACCCAACCGCCCCATCCCTCGGATAAATTAACAACTAACACAAAAAGAGCCGCCTAGCGGCTTTTTTTGTGATGCATCCCTCGGATAAATTAACAACTGCTTGCCTTGCAGAGGCTTGCAGCTTGCGGGCTTGATCTCTCGGATAAATTAACAAGTGCTTGGTTTGCAGAGACATGCAGCTTTCATATGATTTTCAGGTCTTTATTAGATGTGCAGGTTATTTGCCGGCGCAGCACGGTTATCTCCAGTCAATAGCTGCCCGGCTCTGCATTGGGCCGGCAGCCGGCTCGGTGCCTGGGATAACCTC
>SABC01000035.1 GCA_009929175.1 Bacteroidia bacterium
TTCAATAATTCCATCCCCATCGCCATATGCAATGTCGTAATATCTGTAAAGCCTGTGGTAAATACGCAAAATGGTTTCCGGAGGGGGGAATGTCAGGCTGACTATTTGACGCAATCTTTTGACATCGTGATTATTCCAGAGCATCACAGCAAAAGACCTCACTCCATCCCTTCCTGCCCTGCCTGCCTCTTGGTAGTAAGCCTCCAGGGATTCCGGGATATCAAAATGACAGACAAAACGCACATCAGGTTTGTCGATTCCCATTCCAAAAGCATTGGTAGCAACAATTACACGTGTTTTTCCCAAAATCCATTCATCTTGACGCCTGGCCCTCTCTTCTGTTGTGAACCCTGCATGGTATGCATAGCTTTTGATACCCTGAGAATGGAGAAAACCAGCAACATCCTCAGCCTTCTTCCTCTCCCTTACGTATACAATACCCGATCCATCAATTTTTTTTGCAATCCTTAGCAGATAACCAAACTTGTCTTCGGAAAACCTCGAAACAAATGAGAGGTTTGCCCTTTCGAAATCTCCTTTGATCAACACCGGGTTATCCATCCCCAATTTTTCCATGATATCATTCGATGCCTCAGGTGTTGCAGTCGCTGTGAGCGCAATCATCGGAATCTTACCTGTGATGGCAAAGATCTCTTTAATGAGAAGGTAATCGGGCCGGAAATCATATCCCCACTGGGAGACACAATGCGCCTCATCCACAGCAATCATGGATATTTCCATCTTGGCAGCCCTAACCTTGAAGAGTTCACTCCGGAGTCTTTCCGGTGAAAGGTAGAGGAATTTGTAATCCCCGTAAATTGCGTTGTCCAAAACAGCATCAACCTCTTTTAGGGACATTCCGGAGTGGACAGCCAAAGCTTTAACTCCCCTGCTTCGCAAATTACCTACCTGGTCCTTCATCAAGGCAATCAGTGGAGAAATCACCAGGCATAAGCCAGGTTTCATGAGTGCAGGCACTTGGAAACACAAGGATTTGCCCCCACCGGTAGGTAACAAAGCAAGAGTATCTTTGCCTTCCAGTATAGAATTTATTATCTCCTCCTGCATAGGCCGGAAACTGTCATATGACCAATATTGGCTTAATATTTCAAGAGGTTTTTGCATTATTCCTGTTTCCACAAAAATAATAATAAAAAATAAGAATACATTGATAAGGAATTTTAACTATATTCGTAGTTAAACTTACTTAAACTTAATCAATCCCTATTTTTTTAAACAAATTATTATGGCAGCATTAGATCTTTCCATTTATGGAATACATGATGTAAAAAAGATTGTTCACAATCCAACTTATGAAGAACTTTACCGGGCAGAGATGTCTCCAGGCAATGAAGGATTCGAGAAGGGCGAGCTTACAACTACAGGCGCAGTATCAGTTAAGACCGGAGTATTCACTGGAAGGTCTCCTAAAGATCGATATATTTTAATGGACGATACAACCAGGGATACCATATGGTGGGATGGCACAATCAACAAGCCTATAGAACAGAACGTTTGGGACGATTGCTACAGACTTGTCGAAAAACAACTTTCTTCAAAAGAGACAATATATGTAGTGGATACATACTGCGGCACAAACGCCAATACCAGGCTCAAGGTACGTTTTATAATGGAAGTTGCCTGGCAGGCCCATTTTGTGACCAACATGTTTATACGACCATCAAAATATGAGCTCGAACACTACGGAGAACCTGATTTTGTTTCTATAAACGCCTCCAAGATCACCAATCCTGACTGGCAAAAACACGGACTTCATTCAGAGGTTTTCGTGTTATTCAACCTTACCAAAAAGATGCAGATAATAGGAGGCACATGGTACGGTGGAGAACTTAAAAAGGGAATCTTTTCAATGATGAATTACTACCTGCCTCTTAAAGGTGTGGCATCTATGCACTGCTCAGCAAATGTTGGAGAGCATGGCGATGTTGCCATATTTTTCGGACTCTCCGGCACAGGAAAAACCACCCTTTCGGCAGATCCAAAGAGATACTTGATCGGTGACGACGAACATGGATGGGACGATGACGGAGTCTTCAACTTTGAAGGAGGTTGCTATGCAAAAACAATCAACCTCTCCGAAGAGAGTGAACCGGATATCTGGAGAGCAATCAAAAGGGATGCCCTTTTGGAAAATGTTACAGTACTTGAAGATGGCTCCATAGATTTTTCTGATGCTTCCACCACAGAAAATACAAGGGTTTCGTACCCCATTTACCACATTAATAAAATTGTCCTACCATCAAAGGCCGGTCATGCAAAAAAGGTCATTTACCTCTCCTGCGATGCATACGGTGTTTTGCCTCCTGTTTCCATTCTGGACAATAATCAGGCCCAGTACCATTTCCTTTGTGGCTACACATCCAAAATGGCCGGCACCGAAAGAGGTATAAACGATCCACTTCCCTCATTTTCGCCTGCTTTTGGTGAAGCCTTCCTGTCACTTCATCCAACGACATATTCTAGCTTGCTGGTCAAAAAGATGAACGAAAATGGAGCAAAAGCTTACCTGGTGAACACTGGTTGGAACGGTACCGGCAAAAGAATCTCCATCAAAGACACAAGAGCCATCATTGATGCCATTTTAGACGGATCCATTGAGGAGGCTCCTGTACACAAGATTCCAATACTTAACCTGACAGTTCCCGAAAACCTGCACGACGTTTCTCCTGGTATATTGGATCCAAGAGATACTTATGCCAATAGAGAAGAATGGTCAAAGAAGGCACAATCTTTGGCTGCAAAATATATTGCAAACTTCGAAAAATATTGTGACAATGAACAGGCAATCTCGCTTATTGCGTGCGGCCCCCAATTATAATAACATATGAAAATCAACTTTATTCCTTTGATTACACTGCTTATGATTGTTTCATGCACAAGCAGCGACAACGACAATGCTGCAAATCTGGTAAGGGAAGTTACCGATAGTGTGGCACCTCTTGCAAAAGAGGCAGCGCATAACTACTGGATGGGCACAACAACCGGAGAAAACCGGTATTTTACTGAATATTCAAGCCTTAATGTCAAAATATCGGATATTTATTCCAATCCAGTGAAATTCAATAAAATAAAGGAACTGATAGAGCGCGGTAAAATTTCCGACCCTTTATTAAAAAGAGAACTGGACCTACTCTACAATCTATTCCTTGCCAACCAGGCTGATACATTATTGCTTAGGAAAATCATTGAAAAATCATCCCTCCTGGAGCAAAAATACGCCTCATTCCGGGCTGAATTCAGGGGAGAAAAGATAACAGACAACCAGGTAGAGGAAATTTTAAGAAACTCCACCGATAACGAAATCTTAAAGGAGGCCTGGCTTTCTCATAAAGAGATTGGCAACTTGGTATCCGGCGACATCATTGAGCTGGCCAAGCTTCGTAACCAGCTGGCAACATCTTTGGGGTTTGACAACTATCACACAATGTCACTTAAGCTCTCGGGACAGGATCCTGCCGAGGTTTCGGCTTTGATGGACGAATTGGACGGGCTTACATCCAATGCTTTTGCTTCTCTTAAAAAGGAAATGGATACATTTTTTTCCAAAAGATACAAAACAGAAGTTTCCAACCTCATGCCCTGGCATTATCAAGGTCGCTTTTTTCAGGAATCACCTCAACTGTACCAAGTTGATCTAGATAAATACTACAAAGGCAAGAATCTGGAAAAGCTTACTGAGCAGTATTACGAGAGCATTGGTATTGATGTTTCATCAATTATGGAAAATAGTGACCTCTACAGCAGATCTGGTAAAAACCAACATGCTTACTGTATTGACATCGATCGCAATGGAGACATCAGGGTACTGGCAAACATAAGCGATACCGAACAATGGATGGGAACAATGCTTCATGAGTTCGGTCACGCAGTTTATGCTATCGGTCACGACTCTCCCAAAAACCCCTACTTTATCAGGGAAGCTGCCCACCCATTCACAACCGAAGCAATAGCAATGTTGTTTGGCAGATTGTCAAGGAATCCACAATGGATAAAAGAGATGACAGGTATTTCGGAACAAGAGATGGAATCTGTCGCCGAGGATTGCCGCAAATCCCTCACTTTACAGCAACTCGTCTTTAGCAGGTGGGTACAGGTAATGTACAGGTTCGAAAAGGAGATGTACTCCAATCCCGACCAAGATCTTAACAATTTATGGTGGAATTTGGTCCAAAAGTACCAAATGCTTAGCAAACCAGAAGGAAGGGATATGCCTGACTGGAGTACCAAAGTGCATATAGCACTGTACCCATGCTATTACCACAATTACCAGCTTGGAGAGCTGCTCGCATCCCAGTTGCAATATCACATTTCCAATAAGATCATGGATTCCGACAATCCAATGGAAGAGACTTTCACTGGCCAGAAAGAAGTTGGTATGTGGCTCATGGATAATATCTTCACTCAAGGTATGAGGTACGACTGGAACGAGATGATAGAAAGGGCAACCGGTGAAAAACTCACTGCAAAGTATTATGCCATGCAGTTTGTAGGAAACCTATAATATATGACACCTATGGCTTTTCCTTGGAAGGCAATATAAATTAAGATTATTCCCTGGAGACACCCCCAATTGGCGCAGAACGTTATGAGATGTGTTGTACGCAAGTTCGGGGGTGTTATTGTTATCACTTAGATGGCAAAGGAATATGTTCCTTAGACCTTGATGGTACATCAGACGTATTGCCGCAGCTGTTTCGTCGTTGCTCAAATGGCCAAGTCCGCCTCTTATCCTGTCAATGAGGTAACGGGGATACTTCCCTCCTTCCAGCATGCCGCAGTCGTAGTTTGATTCAATCACAACATGGTTAGAAATCCTGCAAAAATCAATGACTTTTTGGGTAACATGTCCCAGATCCGTGACTATTGTAAATCGTTCTCCCAAAAAATCAATATAGTATCCTAGGTTTTCCGTTGCATCATGAGGCACTTCAAATGCTGTTACAGATATTCCCTTGAAGTGGTAAGGTTTCTCTTTTTCAATAATTTTCCTGAAGGATTTTACTCCACCCAGGGTGTGGGGATGAACCTCAATGGAATTGAATAGTTTTTGGGTAGCAACAACAGGCTTCATCAATCTCTCGCTCAATGCTGCAAGGTGCCTGATATGGTCGGAATGGTCATGTGTTACAAGAATGAAATCAACCTTTCCGGCATCAACATTGTATTCTGCCAACCTTTTTTTTATTGTTCGCACACCTATTCCGGCATCTATGATAAACGAGACGCGATCATTTCCCAAGTAATAACTGTTGCCGCTGCTTCCGCTTGATAAACTAATGAATTTCAAGCTCATTTCAATCTTTCATTCACTATGGAAACCAAGTCCGTACCAGGTACAAACAACAAAGTTTCTATACCTAAAGCTGAAGCTGTCTCTACATTCGCTGGAGCATCATCTATGAAGAGAGTTTTGGAAGGGATCATGTTGCCCGATTTGACCATTTCTTCAAAAATATCAATATCGGGTTTGGCCATTCCCATTTCGAATGAAAGGAACATTGCATCAAAACACTCCTCCATCCTTTTACCATGCAATTCAAAATAGTCCTTAACTACATCTATTGCAATTGGATTGGTATTGCTCAACAAAAACACCCTGTATCTTTTCCTTAGGGACAACAGCAACTCGATTTTTTCCAGGCCAGGTTTTTCCAGGAATGCCCCCATAGCTGCATCTATTTCTTTGTCAGACACTTTACCCAGAAGAGCTGGGTCAATCCCCTTCCTAATCATCATCCTGAATTCATTTGTGGTAATCTCTCCCTTTTCGTAACCAAGGAAAAAACCCTCCTGAACGTAATCATTCAGGATTTTGTTGAAATCTGGAAAACCAATTTTTTCAAAGGCTTTGTTGCACGCCTCCCTGTTGAGAGGAACAATCACTCCTCCCAGGTCAAATACAATATTTTCAATCATTTTTTTCAAATCTGTAAGGATACCGAAATATACCCTGTTCTGTAATTATTGCAGTGATAAGACTGGATGGTGTTATGTCAAAAGCTGGGTTAAAAACCTTTATATTGTCGGGAGCCATCCTTTTTTTATACCACATCTCTGTTACCTCAATTGAGTCGCGTTGCTCAATTACAATTTCCGAGCCATTGCTGCATGCTGGATCAATTGTAGATGCAGGTCCGATGACATAGTGGGGCACCCCGTAATGAGAGGCACAAACCGATAAAGTATGGGTACCAATCTTGTTTGCAACATCTCCGTTGGCAGCAATCCTGTCACATCCTGTGATTACGGCATCTATCATCCCAGAAGAGAGCAAATGGGCGGCCGTGTTGTCACAAACCAAAGTAACATCAACACCAGCCTTGTCCAGCTCATAAGCAGTCAGACGTGCACCTTGCAGCAAGGGCCTGGTTTCACAAGCAAACACCTTGACCTTAAATCCTCTTTCTTTTGCAAGGTATACAGGAGACAAGGCAGTCCCATACCTCGATACAGCAAGATGTCCAGCATTGCAGTAAGTAAGTATTACAGGATTGTTGTTCAAAAGTGTAAGCGCATGGTCTGCCATAATCATGTTTGATTTGATATCTTCTTCCTTGATCAACAGCGCCTCAGTTAATATTGCTTTTTTCAAACTTTCAATATCAGTCCTCTGACCAGCAACTGAATGCAATGCCACAGAGAGTCTCTCCATAGCGTTTTTAAGATTCACTGCTGTTGGTCTAGCATTTCCTATCCTTGCCGACACCCTTTCAAATTCGAGAACAAAATCACGGGCTTCACTGCATACGAACCTATCCATTAAAACTGCAATACCTATTGCTGCAGCAATACCTATTGCAGGAGCTCCCCTGACCTTGAGGCTTTTAATTGCCTCTTCCAATATCTCCTCATTGTCAATTGACAGGAACTCCTCCCGACCTGGAAGTAATGTCTGGTCAATGATCACCAAGCATTTACTGTTGTTGTCATAACCTACGGAGTCAAAGCCAAACAAATCTTTCATTTGATGTAATTACTTTTTATCAAGTTCATAAGCTCCAATTGTGCAACAGTCAGTTGAACCGGAGAAGAACCTCTGCTTACAATCAAATGCATGGCCAAACACTGCCTCTCCATAATTTCACTCCTCCACATGGCCTCTTGCAGTGTGCCACCGCATGTGATTATGCCGTGGTTTCTCAACAAAAACGCCAGTGTCGAGGTTGAATGAAGAGTTAATTTCTCCGAAAGTGCAGGAGTGCCGGGAATTTCAAAATCAATTATTGCAACCTTTCCTAGCCATATAATACTCTCAGGAGAGAGGGGTTCAAACGGGTTCTCATTGGTAAACGCATATGAGCAACAGTATGGTGGATGAGAATGAATCACAGCATTAATTTGTGGATTTGCCTTGTAAATTGCAAGATGGGACAATAGTTCACTTGATGCAGGCCTGGTGCCATATATTTGTTCCCCGTTCATATTGCACAGAACAATGTCCGAAGGAGTGACATCTCCTTTTGACATCATGGTTGGAGTAGAAAGAATCATCCCTCCGTCAACCCTGACCGACAAATTCCCGCCATTGGCTTCGGCAAAACCTTTTTGATGCAGTATCCGGGAAAAAGAGCTCAACTCCCCGGCCATCTTTTTAAAATCTAAAGGCAACTCTTCCATTAGAGCGATTCAATGAGAGCAGTAATCAGTTTACCCAGCTTTTCCGAGGCTTCGTTGGCTGCTTTCACAACATCATCGCCATCGTTCACAAAGTCATCTGCAAAGCTGAATGCTTCATTTGTAATTACAGAGACACCGAATGTTGGAATATCTGAATGCCTTGCAACAATAACTTCGGGAACGGTAGACATACCTACAGCATCGGCACCTATTGTGCGAAAGAAATTGTACTCGGCAGGGGTTTCGTATGTTGGTCCGGTACCTGCCAGGTAGACACCTTGTTTGAGCTCAATCTTCAAACGGCCAGCTATCTCCTCAGCCCTTTTTATCAGACCTCTGTCATATGGACGTGTCATATCGGGAAATCTGGGACCGAATTCATCCAGGTTTTGACCAATCAAAGGATTGGGCATAAGATTGATATGGTCCTTTAAAACCATCAAATCCCCGACACGGAAACCAGGGTTAACACCACCGGCAGCGTTTGAGACTATAAAACATGAGATTCCAAGTAGTTTCATTACCCTTACAGGAAGAGTGACCTGGTCCATCCCGTATCCTTCGTAATAGTGAAAACGTCCCTGCATTGCCACGACAAATTTCCCGCCTAAATCACCAGCAATCAGGTTTCCTTTGTGCCCCATGGCTGTGGATTTTGCAAAATAAGGTATTGTCGTATATGATATTACAATTTTGTTTGTAATTTTTTCTGCAAGTTCACCAAGTCCGCTTCCAAGGACAATACCTGCAAACGGAGTGCGACCGCCAATTCTTTCCATAACGAAAGCAGCAGCAGTCTTGATCCTGTCCAAATATTCTTCTTTCATATCCATTTCTTTTTCAAATTCAAAAATAAAAAATTATAATAACTTCCGGTACAATCTGTTTACGTTGAAAAGTATCTCCTCTTCTCCAATTACATTTCGGTTTTGCATCAGCACTTTACCATTGCACAAAACGGTATCTACGCACGAACTGTTTGCCGAATAAATCAGGTTCGCATAAAAATCTATATTGGGGGTAAATGCATAATTTTCGATATCAATCAGAGATATATCGGCCAAAGCTCCCTCTTTGATAACACCGGCATCTATTCCGAGTGCGATTCCACCATTCTTGGTTGCCAAGTCCATAAGCTCGTTCATTGGCATTGCACTTGGATCACCTCTCCATCCCTTTTGAAGCAAAGCTGTAGTCTTCATGGTTTCCAGCATATCCAGGTTATTGGACGACGCACACCCATCCGTTCCCAAGGTTACGACAACACCAGCTTCTAGGAACTCCTTGTATCTAAACTTATAACCCGATGCAATCTTTAAATTTGAATTAATATTGTGGACTACTTTGACACCTCTTTTAGCGAGGATCTGCATATCATTGTCATCTATCCAGAGACAATGTGCCGCAATAACATTAGGACCAAGCAGCCCAATCTTATCCAAATAAGCCGTGGGTGTAAGTCCGTGCTTTTTAATGGAATCCATATTCTCTTTTTCGGTTTCCGAAATATGGATATGCACAAGTAAATTCCTCTCCTTGGCAAAATTGCTGCCCCATTGCAACATATGTTCCGATACACTGTAAGGGGCATGGATGCCTACAGCAAACGTATTGAGTGCTCCCCAGGATTTTGATTTTTCCCAGGCAAGTGTGCAATCTTCTTTGATTTTCTCCCATTTGGAACTGTCATTCAGATCCAAAATGACAAATGGCTGAACAGACCTCAGTCCCATCTCTTCTGCAGCCTTTACGGCAGCATCCAGGTTCCAGTACTGGTCGTTAAAGCAGGTGGTACCTGTTTTTAGCATTTCCAGGCAAGCAAGTTTAGTACCCCAGTAAACCAACTCGTCATCCAGTTTTTTTTCAGTTGGCCAAATCTTTTCGAACAGCCACTCCATCAAAGTCATATCCTCTCCAATCCCTCTCATAAGGGTCATTGCTGCATGAGTGTGCATATTTATAAAGCCAGGAATCGCAGCTTTGCCTTTTCCGTTTATCACTGTTGTTGCTGAGGTATCCAGATTGTTTCCAATACTTTCTATCCTTTGGCCTTTTACATGAATATCCTTGGTGACACCGTCCAGCAAAACCCCTTTGATCAATATGTTTTGTTCCATATTTTTTTTCATAATTCCACAAATTTAATCATTTTACAGCTCTTAGAAAAAGTAAAATAATATTTAATGGTAACTTTGCAAAAAAATGAAAGTCCTCTGGCTTGACATAAACTCCTCCTACTCTCACTCTTCCCTTGCAATTCCTGCAATGGACGCCCAACTAAGTGCCTCAGTCAAGGAGATGCATTCATGGGAAATTCTGAGCGGCAGCCTTAAAATGGGAATCAGTTGGTTTACCCAAAGAGCAGTTGAATACTCCCCCGATATAATCCTTTCTACACTTTGGCTGTTCAACCATTCGTTTGCAATGGAGGTACTCTCCAGGGTACACTCCCTTATCCCGGGTGTCAGGATTGTACTTGGTGGCCCGGAGTTCCTGGGAGAAAACGAAGGTTTCCTGATTAAAAATCGTTTTATAGAAGCTGTTTTCCGAGGCGAAGGAGAGGAGGTTTTTCCGGAGTTTGTAAAACGCATGGGAGAAACTACTGATTGCTATGAAATGGATGGTTTTTGCTATCTTGATAAAAATGGAAAATACAGGGACAATGGTACGGCTCAGGTCAAATCCTTCCACAAGCTATTACCTCCTGAACAATCCATTTACTTCCCATGGGACAAACCTTTTGTGCAACTGGAGACCTCCAGGGGATGCTTCAACAGGTGTGCATTTTGCATCAGCGGCAATCAAAGGATTATCGACGAAGTGCCTTTGGCTGAGATGGAAATACGGATAGAAAAGATACACAAAAGAGGTATCAAAGAGATCAGGATCCTGGACAGGACCTTTAATGCCAATACTATAAGGGCTTCTAAAATGGTACGGCTATTTTCTAAATACAACGGTGAAATTGAATTCCATACAGAGATACACCCATCTTTTATGGAGAGCGAATTTAGGGATTCCATAGAAAAAGCACCTGCAGGAACACTGCACTTTGAAGCTGGGATTCAAAGTTTCCAGGAAAAAACCCTGGCAAGTTGCAACCGTTACGATAAAAAAGAGAAAACCATAAATGGAATCAAATATTTAAGCTCCCTGGAGAAACACCAGGTTCATACAGATCTGATTGCTGGTCTCCCCTTTTATACTTACCAACAATTGATAGATGATTTGCATATACTCATAGAAATCAATCCCGCCGAAATACAACTTGAATCCCTGAAGTTGCTTCCCGGTACAGAGCTCAGGAAAAAAGCAGGAGAATATGGCATAAAGTTTTCCCAGCTACCTCCTTACGAAGTCTTGGAAACCCCCGATATCTCACACACAGGTTTAATAAAAGCCCACTTTTTATCAGTAATTATCGACCTCTACTACAACAACCCAGAGTGGAGAGGACTATTAACCGGACTGGTAACGAGGAACAATTCCTTTCTAGAGAAGTTTACAGATCATTTTTTTTATGCCGCCTACGGTAAATCTCTAAACAATGAAAACAAAGGGTTGATTATCTGGAATTTTTGCAATAGTTATTTTCCAGCCGAAACCGAAGCTGTATCAATTAAATGGATGGAAATCGGACTCTCATTCACAAAAGGTCCGGGAGCAGAGTCAATCCCATGGAAATACAGTGATATGCTGCACAATCCTCTTTTTGATAAGGGATCCAGGGAACACACTTACAGATACCTGGAATATCCTGGGCGCAGACATTGGTTTTCCTACAACAGAAAAACTAATAGTTCTAAATCATTAGCAAAATTTACTGAATTATTTTAATCATATCTGCCTCTTTTAGTTGCTTTTTATTATATTTGCAACCAAAATTCAAAATATGATTACCAAAGAGTTAATCTCTCCCCGCAGTATTGTAGTGGTCGGAGGGTCCCAGGACCTTCACAAACCTGGAGGCAATGTCCTCAACAACCTGATAGAAACCGGTTACAAAGGCAAGTTATACGTTGTCAATCCCAAAGCAGATATTATTCAGGGCATAAAATGCCATAAATCAATCGAAGAGTTGCCACAGGTAGATCTTGCAATACTCTCCATACCTGCTGCAATGTGTCCTGGGTCTGTTGATACTCTTTGCAGCAAAAAAGGGTGCAAGGCAGTGATTGTATTTTCGGCTGGTTTCCACGAAGATGGTCCGGAAGGTGCCGCTTTGGAAGAGGAGTTGGTAGCTATCACCAACAGGAACGGGGCAACCCTGATCGGGCCAAACTGTATTGGAGTGATGACTCCCGGCTATGCCGGAGTGTTTACAAAACCAATTCCTTCACTTGATCCGCTCGGAGTAGATATAATATCGGGCTCTGGAGCTACTGCTGTCTTCATAATGGAGGCATCCATGCAGTTAGGGTTAAGGTTTTCATCTCTTTTTTCAGTAGGTAACAGTGCCTCCACCGGTGTAGAAGAGGTTCTTGAATATATGGACAACACTTACCAGCATGGTAAAAGCTCTCCTGTTAAAATGCTGTATATAGAAAGCATCAGCAAACCCGAAAAACTGTACAAACATGCCAGATCTTTGGTAGGGAAAGGAGCCAGCATTGCCGCCGTAAAATCGGGTTACAGCGAGGCCGGGAGCAGGGCCGCCTCTTCACATACCGGGGCAATGGCATCACCGGACAAAGCTGTGGATGCTTTGTTCAAAAAAGCAGGTATAATACGTTGCTACAACCGACAAGAACTTATAACCACGGCAGCTGTCTTGTCGTATCACAAACCAAAAGGCAACAAAGTAGCCATTATCACACATGCGGGCGGACCTGCTGTAATGCTAACCGACACCTTATCTGTCAATGGTATATCAATCCCCGAAATCAAAGGAGAAAAAGCAGAACGTCTTCTTGAGAAGCTTTTTCCAGGTTCTTCGGTCTCAAATCCAATTGACTTCCTGGCTACCGGTACTGCACAACAACTTGGGGAGATCATAGATGCTTGTGAAAATGACTTCGATGTCGATTCAATGGTTGTGATATTTGGCTCTCCGGGATTAACAGAGGTTTACGATGTATACGAACTCCTGAGCGAGAAAATCATGAGTTACAAAAAACCAATTTATCCGGTACTCCCATCTGTTGTAAATGTCAAGGATGAGATTGCTGAATTTCAAAAAAGAGGAGGGATCAGCTTTACCGACGAAAGCGGTTTAGGCCTTGCTTTGGCCAGGGTTCTTAAGAACTCTGTCCAACAAAGAGATGAGGAATTACCACCGGTTGATAACAAACTGGTCCGTTCTGTAATTGAGAATTGCCAGAACGGGTACCTATCTCCCGAAGATGTCCAGAAATTACTTGATGCCGCCGGAATTAACAGGGCCCGTGAAGCCGTTGCACATACTGTAACCGAAGTGAGGAAGCGAGCAAAAGAGATTGGTTATCCATTGGTTATGAAGGTAGTTGGTCCGGTTCACAAATCTGATGTAGGTGGAGTTGTTTTGGACGTTACCGACGAGGAGACCTTGGTGCAGGAGTTCCAACGTATGATTAAAATACCACAGACTACATCAATTTTACTACAGCCAATGCTTAGCGGTACCCAACTCTTTATTGGTGCCAAACGGGAAGATGGCTTCGGACATTTGATAATGTGTGGGCTGGGAGGCATCTTTGTGGAGGCAATCCAGGATATTACCACAGCTCTTGGCCCCATATCCAAGGTTGAGGCAGAATCCATGGTAAGGTCGCTAAGAAGCTATAAACTTATTGAGGGAAAAAGAGGGCAAGAGGGTGTAAACCAGTTTCTATTTTGCGATTCCATCCGGAGGGTCTCTGCCCTGTGCAATTCTGCTCCCGAAATTTTTGAAATGGACCTGAATCCTCTGCTTGGAAATCCAAGACAGGTTATAGCAGTGGACGCCAGGATAAGGATAGAAAAGTAGCCAACAGAAAATGAAAAAGGATTATCAAGAAAAAATCAAAAGAATGAGTCCCACCACCAAGGGGTTTATCCTAATTATCATAATTTTAGTATTGGGGATCCTCTTCAGGTGGAATTTCATTATTAACGAAATCGTTAAAGGATTTAAGTTTTTTTCTAATTAATTATTTTAATTTTCTTTAATATCCTTTCATTTTTAATAATAAAATCATAATTTTGTAAATAATTATAAACTTAACTTAATATAGTATGGCATTAAGAGGAGCTATTGTGGTAGATACAGAGAAATGCAAAGGTTGCAGTGTTTGCGTTGTGAATTGTCCTACCAATACCATTGCACTTGCCCGTGAGGTTAATAGCAAGGGTTACAATTATGCCTATATGGCAATCCCCGAAAACTGCACTGGTTGCACAAACTGCGCGACCGTATGTCCCGATACCTGCATAACAGTTTACAGGGTTAAAGTATAACGGTAAAATTATCAATTAATATGGCGGAATACATTTTAATGAAAGGAAACGAGGCCATCGCAATATCGGCTATAAGGAACGGTTGCGACGGGTACTTCGGTTATCCTATTACACCTCAGTCAGAGGTTATGGAAACCCTGATGGTGGAAGAGCCTTGGGACACTACAGGAATGGTGGTCCTACAGGCAGAAAGTGAAACATCTTCAATCAACATGCTTTACGGAGGTGCCTCATGTGGCAAAAAAGTCATGACCTCTTCAAGCAGCCCAGGCATAAGCCTTATGGCCGAAGGGCTCAGTTACCTTGCCGGAGCAGAACTTCCTTGCTTGGTAGTCAATGTGGTCAGGGGTGGTCCAGGCCTTGGAACAATACAACCTGGCCAGGGAGATTATTTCCAGGCATGTAAGGGTGGTGGTCACGGTGACTACAAAATGATAGTGCTGGCTCCCAACTCGGCTCAGGAGATGTACGACTTTGTGGATCTGGGATTTGAATTAGCATTTAAATACCGCAATCCTGCCCTCATTTTATCTGATGGTGTTATCGGCCAAATGATGGAAAAGGTTGAATTAAGGCCAATGAAAGCTCGTTGGACAAACGAAGAGATAAAGAAATTGTCTCCTTGGGCAACAACAGGAAAAACTCCAGACAGAAAACAAAACGTTTTAACATCACTAGCTCTTGATGCCGCTGTTCACGAAGCTCTTAACCACAGGCTTATCGAAAAGTACAAAAAAATGGAAGATAACGAGGTCAGGTTCGAAAACTACCGTACCGAAGATGCAGAGCATGTAATAGTTGCTTATGGTTCAATGGCCAGGGTATGCGAAAACACAATCGACCTTGCCCGCGAACAAGGCATCAAACTTGGGCTGTTGCGTCCTATCACACTCTTCCCCTTCCCGACCAAAGAGATACAGCGTCTGGTGCCTCAACTTCAGACAATGATGTCTGTAGAGCTTAGTGCCGGTCAAATGATAGAAGATATCCGGCTTGCTGTGAACGGCAAGATACCTGTAAACTTTTACGGAAGATTGGGTGGCATAGTACCTTCCCCACAGGAAGTCCTGGAAGCCTTTAAAAATGAGATCAACAAATAATGAGCATGAATATGGATATAAAAGATATAATTAGTCCCGAGAACAAGGTTTATTCAAAAACACCTGTTCTTCTGGAGAACGTTATGCACTATTGTCCCGGATGTTCCCATGGAACAGTACACAAACTGATTGCCGAGGTTATCGACGAAATGGGGATACAGGAAAAGACAATAGGTATTTCTCCTGTCGGTTGTTCGGTATTTGCATATAACTACATAGACATAGACTGGCAGCAAGCTGCCCACGGAAGGGCTCCTGCCCTTGCGACAGCTACAAAAAGGCTGCTTCCCGAGAAGTATGTATTCACTTATCAGGGAGATGGAGACCTTGCATCAATAGGCACTGCCGAGATTATGCACGCTTGCAACAGAGGAGAAAACATTGTTGTGATATTCATCAATAATGCTATTTACGGAATGACCGGAGGTCAGATGGCTCCTACTACCCTTATGGGTATGAAGACAGCGACATCACCTAATGGAAGACGAGAGGATTTGCACGGCAAGCCTTTGAAAATTACCGAGCTTATTGCCCAACTGGAAGGTACATGCTACGTTACCAGACAATCTGTACAAAGTGCAGCTGCTGCCCGTAAAACCAAAAGGGCAATCAGGAAAGCATTTGAAAACTCTGCCCTTAACAAAGGAACTTCATTCGTTGAGGTAGTAAGTTCATGTAATTCCGGATGGAAACTCTCTCCTGTAAAAGCCAATGAATGGATGGTAGAGAACATGTTCCCAAATTATCCTTTAGGAGATCTTAAAGACAGATAAAATTTACCAATTATGAAAGAAGAGATAATCATAGCAGGATTTGGCGGACAAGGAGTTTTGTCCATGGGTAAGATTTTGGCCTACTCCGGCATCATGCAGGGACAAGAGGTTACCTGGATGCCATCATACGGACCCGAAATGAGGGGAGGTACTGCCAATGTCACCGTAATACTCAGTGACAGGAAAATCAGCTCACCCATACTGTCAAATTTTGACACCGCAATAATTCTTAACCAGCAATCCATGGATAAGTTCGAGAACCAGGTCAAACCTGGAGGTCTTCTCATTTACGATCCAAACGGCATTACACGTCACCCCCAAAGAAAAGATATATCAATCTGTTCAATAGACGCTGTCGATATATCAGCTGAGTTAGGCAATGCCAAAGCGTATAACATGGTTGTGCTAGGTGCATACCTAAATAACAAAAAGATTGTAGAATTAGAAAATGTAATCAAAGGACTCAAGAAATCCTTGCCCGAACGCCATCACAACCTTATTCCAATGAACGAAAAGGCTATTAAGGTGGGAATGGAAAAGGTTAACTCAATTCAAACAGTTTAATTTTTTTTCCAAAAACAATCTATGCTCCCGCTTGTTATAAAGTGGGAGCATTTTTTATTTATAAAATCTAAAAATTGTTATCTTTGCGTTACAGCATAGAAGATACTGCCTAAATGCAATTTACATGGAGAGAGACTATCAATCGATAATAGAGAGCCTTAAAGGTAAAATTGAGTTGATTATATCCAAGTATGAGCAAGTTATGGCAGAGAACCTGGAGCTCAACAGGGAACTTGCTGCATGTAAAGAACAAATGGAATTAAACAATAACAAATATAAAGAACAGGAAGAAAAAATAAATAGATTGCAATTGGCTGAAGCTTTTAAATCCTCCTCGACAGACGTCAAAGAGGCTAAGCAAAAGATTGGAAAGATCATCAAGGAGATAGACAAGTGCATTTCACTGCTAAACGATTAAGGGATGGAACAACAGTCTATACAAATAAACATTGCAGACCGTGCATATCCACTAAGGATACCTGCAGCAGACGAGGAAAAGATTCGTGCAGCTGCCAAGATTATCAACGAAAAGATTAATCTTTACCGGAACAGGTATTCCAACCGGGACATTCAGGATGCCTTGTCCATGGCTCTGCTTCAGTTTGTAATCAGACTGATAGAAGCAGAACAAAGGGAAGAGGCAGTGAGGATCATAGAGGATCTCAACAATCTTGACAATCTGCTTGATGACTACATTAAAGTCAACTTTATCTGATTCAGCCACATAACTTTTAGCCGTTGGTCTGGCTCTTTGCCAAAATCAACACTATAAAAATACCGAGTCAACTCGATAGTCAAAAACAGGCCTTGGTTACCCTTCGGGGGATTCTGCATGCAGGACAATGGAAGTTTGCGACAATAATCGGAGCTCAAATCTTATTATATAAGATTTTTGCCAGACAGCCCGGCCAGCGGCTTTTTTTGATACAACAATATATATACATATGTACTCAAGATGGAAATAATATTAACTATTCTGCTGCCCGCATTGGCAGGCTTTGGTATCGCCTACTATGTGGGAAAAAATATCGTACTAAAAAAACAACGTGAAGAAATTTTAAGATGTGCCGAACAGGATGGAGAAAACATCAAGAAAGAGAAGATCTTTCAGGCAAAGGAGAAATTCCTTCAATTAAAATCAGAACATGAACAACAAATCCTGGAGAGGTCCAATCTGGTAATCCAGCAAGAAAACAAGCTAAAACAGAGGGAAATCCACATTAACCAGCAAAACACAGAATTACAAAAAAGACAAAAAGAGCTGGACACCTTAAAAGATACATTAAGACATCAACAGGAAATTTTAGAGAAAAAGGGTGAGGAATACGATAAACTAAGGCTGGAAGCTATCCAAAAAATTGAAAACATCGCTGGTTTATCTGCACAGGAAGCAAAGAACCAACTGATAGAGACGATGAAATCGGAGGCAAAAAGCGAAGCAATGTCCT
>SABC01000007.1 GCA_009929175.1 Bacteroidia bacterium
ATACCCCAGAAGGTATTCCGAAACCTATTTTGGAATGGGATCTGTTATCCCGGTTGAAAGGGATTCACGTATAGATATGCATTATGGCAGGATCAACTCCCTTGAGCTGGGAACAAATTACTTCTACAGACCCGCGGCTGGATATGCGATAGGAGCACTGGTGCAGTACACCTATTACAATTACAAACTCAGGGATGCTGCAGCAAATGATGTGATAATGGAAGGAGTCCCCGGAGAGGTCAGGAAAGAGTATTTCCGTACCGATAACATCGGAACAGGACTGATTAACAGGTTCTATTTTTCCCGGGAAAGAAGACTCCCTTTATGCTGGATATCGGGGGTTACGTGGATTTTGCCTTTAGCAAAAGGTACAACGTCAAAACCATCGAAAACGGTGACAAGGAAAAATATAAATACCGCGATGGTTCCATGTTCAATCCAATACAGGCGGGAATTTACGGAGCGGTTACAGTCGATGAATATTCTGTTTTTGTAAGGTACAGGGCTACGAACCTGTTCAACCCCGACAAGATTGCCATGGAGTTGCCTGAGTGGACTATAGGTTTGAGGTTTATCCTGGATTAAAGCTCTGTTATCCCTTTGGGAAGGGAGACAACAATGGTTTTTGTTTTGAAATCAATTTTCAGGATAATATCTTCGTGAACCGGGAGGAGGAATTCTGCCGGTTTTTTGTTTGCAGGCATTACACCAAAACAGGGGTTGCCGGGGTAGTCATAAAAGGAGGAGATGGATCCAATAATGTTTCCCTCCCGGTCTGTGACCCGGAATCCCACCAATAAGCTAAGATCTTCCTGTAAATCATCTTCATTGTCAATGTAGTCGGCGTAGATTGTCTCCCCGGAAATCTCTTCGCTCAAATAGGATGATTCTATTCCTCCAAGTTTGATTATCGCCTGGTTGCTCCCCCTGGATGTAAAGGAGCGAATAAAAAAAGGAACCGGTAGACCATCATAAAAGATGAATACCGGTTTTTTCACATCAATCTCTTCCCGGTACATGGAGTAGAATCTTGTTACGATTTCTCCCTCTGTCCCGAATGATTTTATGACCTTTGCGACAGGCATAAACTTATTTGCCGGCGCATTCATGGATGTTACTCCTGGGTTTCGCTTGTCTCCTGAGCGGGAGCCTCTTCAACTGCAGCGGGTTGCTCATTTGCAGCAGCCTCAGCGGCAGCTTGGGCAGCAGCTTTTGCAACAGCCTCTTCCTCTTCCCTTTTCTTTTTTGCAATCTCCTCTGCTCTTGCCTCTTTTACTTTGGCCTCTGCCTCAATTGCAGATTTCCTGGCTTCACGTTTGGTTTGTGCAAGTTCGGATTTTTTATTGCTCAGTTTGAGCTCTTTCTCCTCTACCCATGCACTCCATTTTTGGTCGGCAACTTCTTGGGTAAGGGCACCTTTCTTGACTCCTTCCTGCAGGTGTTTGCGTAGCATCACTCCTTTGTAGGAGAGGATACGACGGCATGTCTCGGTAGGCTGGGCGCCGTTGAAAAGCCATTGAAGGGCTTTGTCGTTGTCCAGTTCGATTGTTGCAGGATTGGTGTTTGGATTGTAAACGCCGATGCGTTCGATAAAGCGACCATCACGTGGTGCGCGACTGTCGGCTACTACGATATGGAAGAATGCGAAATTCTTTTTACCGTGCCTGGCCAGACGAATTTTAACAGCCATAATACTGTGGTTTTAAAGTTTTTATAAATTCTAACTTCCTAATCTTCTCGAGAAAAGGCTTGCAAAGATACAACTTTTTGTTACAAAACAAAAAGAAAAGCACCGCCAATTTGTGACGATGCTAATCTGCTTACTTAACCTAAAACTTAAACTATGAAAAAACTTCTCGACTAATCAAAATACAAATCGTGTGCCAAAGTTTTAGGAAAAATTCTATTTTTTTAATTCTTCGAATGAGATATCCATCAAAGCATATTTGTTCCTTCCCTTTATGTTGTAATGCCACCATTCATATTGGTAATGGGTAAAACCGTGTGAGGTCATAATTTGGTAAAGCTTTTCCCGGTTTGCTTTTACCTCTTGTGGCAGCTCTTCATATGTGTGGGATGCTTTTTCTGAAAACTCATCAAAGGGGGTGGGCATTTCCAACTCCTCCCCGGTTTCCAGGCTGATGATTGTAAGGTCTATGGCACCACCCCGGTTGTGTATTGAGCCCGACCAAGGGGCTGCAACAAATGTGGTGTCGCCATAAACTTCATAAAAATAGAGGGTTGCGGCATAAGGACGGTATGCATCGAATACTTTTATGCCCAAGCCTTCTTGGTTGAGGGCTTTTTGTATTGCCAACAATGAATCTGCAGCCTCTTTCCTTAACCAGGCTTCGGGGGATGTGTAGATTTGTTTGCCGGTAAAGTTGTTTTCCGTTGCATAGCGTATGTCCAGCACAATGCCCGGAATATAGTGTTCTAGGTTCACCAGCAGGTTGCTGCTGTCGGCCTCTACCATCTGTTCATAGTCTTCGATTGTCGAAACAATTTCCAGCCCGTAGGGGTTCCTTGGATCGGGTTGTTCCTGTTGTTCGCGGCATCCCTGTAAAACAGCGACCTGGATGACCACTGCCAGTAGCATCAGAATCAGGTTCTTGGTTGCGTTTTTCATTTTGTTTTTTATTTGGTTTATAATGCCATAGCCTATATTGGGCTCTTTTATTGCAGTGGTGCAACAACCTCGATGAGCTCGGGAAGGTCCATGCCGATAGATTTGAGATGTTGGACTTTTGGAACTCCGTTTTTGTTCCAGCCACGTCTGTGGTATACTGCATCCAAGAGCTTTTCGTAGCGATCTTCCCTGTAATTGCGGTGCTTCTCCATTTTTTCTTCCAGGGTCATGGTTGAGGGGTCGAGCCCCATAAGTTCGGAAAGTTGTTTGTCGTACCTCTCCTGCCTGCTAAGATACTCCTCCTTGGTAACAGGACCCGCTGCCCTGTATGGTTGTTTGTCAAACTCTCTTGTCCCGAATCCAAGCCTTATGTTGAAAATCTTTTGGAAGTTGTAAACTCTTTCGGACATACGGATCATCTCTTCCTTGTCAAACTCCCTGCCGGTAACGGCCTTGAAAATTGTCACATAGTTGTCTACATGTTCCGGAACCTTGTTGGGCTCGGGTTGCTCTGCATTGTCGGCAGGTTCCACGTCGTTCCAGCACAGTTTGCAGAACCCTGCAAGACCGAACCAGGTACGGAAGTAGGGGAAGTAGTGGAGGGCCTCTGCCTTATCCTCGAAAGTGGGGATGGCATTGTTGACCATGTCCATGAAAATGAGCCAAGCTTCGTCGTGTTGGGGGCCTTTGTTGGTCATTGCATAACCTCCCTGTTGTGCCAAGGACTCTTTGGAAAGGTACATGGAGTATTCAAGCCCTTTATTTTCCATAGCAATGTCTTCGATAAATTGTTTCTCTCCCCAGCCTTTTTCGATAAAGAGTTCTTTAAGTTTTTTCACTCCCAGGCCTGCCGTTACCCCAAAGCCTTCGCCACGGGCCATCTGGTGGAGCAACTCCAAAGAGGAGTCCGCATTACCCCAGGTGAGGTCAACACCGCCTGTGCGCTCTGCATTGAGTATCCCGTTTTCCCAGCATTCCATCAGAAATCCCATGACGTTACCCCAGGTTATGGTACAAACACCGTAGGTATCGCAATAGAAGTTTTGCTCTATGATGGCAAGAGGGTCAAAAATTGCCAGGTTGGAACCCAGCCCGGCTGCGTTTTCGTACTCAGGGCCATCCACAATCACTTTTGAGCCTTTATAGGGGCCGGTCCTTAGTTCAAAATCATCTACCCCTTTTGCACAGGACATATTGCAGCCTATCCAGCAACCATCGGGGACTCCCTGTGTAAAGAACTTTTTCCATACCTCCAGGTCAATTTTGGGGCAATCCTTATGGTCGCCATATTTGAAGTTCATAACGGGAAGGATGTCATACTTTTCCAATACCCCCATAAGGTGGGCTGTTCCAACCTGACGCATCTGGCACTGGATGTCGTCCAGGTCGCGCATCTCTTTGTTGAAACGTTTGCCCCTCTCCACGATTGGTTCCAGCCGGTCCACATTGTTGAGGTTGCCGGTAACCCGCGGAACTTTGGCTACTATTGCACGTATGTTCTTGTGCCTCATGAGAGTACCTATGCCTCCCCGACCTGCTTGTTTGAGCCTGATTTTTTGCCTCTTCACATCGTAGAATGTAAAGTTAAGCATCCCTATAAGTGAGTGTTCGGCTGCCTTTCCCGAAGAGACAACAGATACGTTTATTTTGTCCTTATCGTTGTCCGAGAACATTTCGTGAAGCTCTTCGCCTAAAAGATGGGAGTCATAACTTAGTTCGCCCGGTGTCTCGAAAATCTCGACCTTGTGGTTAACTCCGTCTATAAAGACAATGACGTCTTTTTGTGCTATTCCCTGCAGCTCGATTGCATCGAAACCTGCTATCTTGAGGTGGGGGCCAAAGTGGCCGCCGACATTACTGTCGATGATTTTTTCGGTCTGAGGTGAGATCGCAACCACAATGGATTTGCCAGATCCGGAATATTGGGTTACCCCGCAGCATGGACCACCCGAGATAACGATTTCGTTTTCGGGATCACTCCATTTAGTGCCGGGAGTCACAGCATCCCATAGAAGCCTTAGCCCGTAGCCTTTTCCTCCGATAAACTTTTCTTTGGTCCGGGGGGAAACAGCTCTTGTTTCCATAACGCCTGTTCCCACATTCACATACAGGGTTGTATCGCTGTATCCTTTTTCCATAGGCCTCCAGGTGTATGGGAATGAGGCAATAATCTTTCTCTTGTCTTTAATTTCCCGCATTTTGATCGGTTTTTTATTTTAAATTTCTCATTAGAATTGGTAAATTTACAAAAAAATGTAACCTCAACAACCCTGAATATGCCCACATTTAACCAAATCAAATCAATTTTGTCAAAATCGAGAGTCGGGATCGCCGGTGCCGGAGGGCTTGGTTCCAACTGTGCAGCCCATTTGGTGAGGTGCGGGATCGGAAAGCTGATTATTGCGGATTATGATGTTGTCTCTGTTCCGAACCTCAACAGACAATTCTATTTTTATCACCAGGCAGGGATGACAAAAGTGGAGGCTTTGAGGGACAATCTGACGATGATAAATCCTGATGCCCTGGTTCAAATGCATAACGCCAAGGTGACAAAGGAGAACATTGCACTATTGTTTGCAGTGTGTGATGTGGTTGTGGAGGCCTTTGACGATGCCTCGGAAAAAGAGATGTTCATCGAAGGGATGCTGGAGCTTTTCCCGGGGAAACCTGTGGTTGCTGCTTCGGGGATGGCAGGATGGGGACGGAACAGGGAGCTGGATGTAGTCAGGTCGGGCAACCTGTATGTTTGCGGAGACAAACAATCAGAGGTATCTGAAGAGAATCCGCCCCTTTCGCCCCGTGTGAATATCGTGGCGGCAATGCAAGCCAACCTTGTGCTGGAAATATTACTAAACGGAGTTCAACAGGAATATGAAGATTTTATTAAATAACAGGAGTGAGTTTTTTGATGCCGACTGCTTGACAATTTCCGAGATAATGGAGTCAAAATCATTCAAGTTCAGGATGCTGGTTGTGAGGTTAAACGACAAGCTTGTAAAGAAAGAGGATTATGATACTACTCCAGTCAAAGAGGGGGATGATCTCAAGATCATTCACCTTGTGAGCGGGGGTTGAATATGTCCAGCTGTTGCCTTACAGACTCTTCATGTATGGCGGCCAGGACAATTTTGATAAAATCGGAGTCCATCATGAGCTCCTCGGCCTGGGAAATCCTGCGGTTTATAATCCTGTCGTAGCGAATTGGCTGCAATACCGGTATGTTCTTCACTTTTTTATAACGGCCGATGTCCCTGGATATGGCCATCCTCTTGGAAAGGAGCTCCAATAGCCTTTCGTCCAGTTCGTCAATCTCGCGACGGTACTCCTCCAGCGAGATGTCCATGTTTTCCCTGTGACGGATCTCAAGAACCTTAAGGATGCGTCCAAGCACCTCGGGTGTTATTTGTTGCATACTGTCACTCAGTGCTTTGTCGGGATCAATATGACTCTCGACCATCAGCCCGTCAAACCCCATATCCAGGGCGTTTTGCGAAATGGAATAGATCAAGTCCCTGCGGCCTCCAATGTGGCTTGGGTCGCAAAGCATTGTGAGTTCGGGCATCCTTCTTTTAAGTTCGATGGGGATATTCCAATGTGGAGTGTTCCTCATGAGCCCTCTCTCATATGTGCTGAAACCCCGGTGGATTGCACCCACTTGAGAAACTCCGGCAAGAGCGATCCTCTCCATTGCTCCGATCCATAGCTCCGGGTCGGGGTTCACGGGGTTTTTGACAAGGAGGGTAACCTCCCTGCTGCTCATCCCGGGCCTGGATAACTCTTTTTTCAATGCGTCTGCAATCTCTTGGACTGCAAAAGGGTTGGCAGATGTTCTGGCTCCGATCCACAGGATGTCGATCTTTGCGGCGAGGGCTTGGCGGAGATGCCTGGCATTTGCAACCTCTACAGCAGGGAGCAAACCAGTCTGCTCATTCAGCTCCCTGAGCCATTCCAGCCCCTTCTCCCCGACTCCTTCGAACCCGCCAGGCTTTGTGCGTGGTTTCCAGATGCCGGCACGTATAATCCTTACACCTTGGTTGCCAAGTTGCAGGGCAGTCTCCATGAGTTGTTCCCGGCTCTCGGCACTGCAAGGACCGGCAATTACAAAAGGGGTGTTGGCAGATGCCAGTCGTGTAATATTGAGCTGCTTGAACTTCATTTTGGGGTTTTATAGCCGACCTTCAAATTTACTTGTATTTTTACTAACTTTGCATAAAACAACAATTCTATGATAAAGTTTCGTTCCTTGCTGGTGGCTTTGCCACTTTTTTTCCTGGTATCGAGTTGCAATTATTTGCATATAGATGCATTTACCGGATCTACCCTTATTTGGGAGTCTGGTTCCAACAACTACTTCAACAGGGACAAGCCTCATGACCTTGCTTTCCCTTCCAGGATTTTGGTTACCGGAGAGGTGGAGCGGGATGTCTATGTGAAAATTGATAAACTGCCATGGCACTCTGTGACAGTCAAGGAGGCCATTCCTGATGGAGACTCGGTGGCATTCTTCGGGGCTTTCCGTTATGATGGTTTTGCACTTTCGGATATCCTTAGTACGGTAAAGGTCGACAAATGGTCCAAGGAGTCTTTCTACCCTCCCGTGGATCTTTATGTTGAAGTTTGGAACGACAAAGGAGAGCATGTCGTTTTCAGCTGGGGTGAGATTTTCTACTCTGCAGATGTCTATAAGATAATACTTGCAAGGAGCGTCACCAGGGTCATCCCGGGGAAAACCGGCGAAATGTGGGATTTGCCCCGCAACTCAAAGATTGTTGCGGGTTTCGACCACTACTCTGTGAGGAATATTGAAAACCCTGTGAAGATTGTGATCCGCTCTTTGAGAGGGAATTTTATTGTAGACCGTGATCCGGAAATTTTCCGTTCCGATTCACTATTAATTTACAACGGGGAGAAGAGACTTGCTGTTCTGGATCCCGCTTTGTACCTGAATGCTTCTTTAACTGAACAAAAAACAATGTTTTACGGGCAGAGTATGGGTAATAAAGGAGAAAAGGTGTACCGGGGATTCAACCTTGGGCAAATACTGGACTCTGCATATACGGGAGCACCGGGCACTCTGGCAGGTAAAATTGTTTGCATTGAGGGGACAGATGGCTACAGAGCCTCATTTTCGCTTTCGGAGCTGATCAACCGCAACGACCACAGGGAACCTCTGCTTGTATACGGAGAACAGGAAGAGGGAAGGGTAGGCTTTTCTGTCTTTTGCAGTTCGGATATGTTTGCCGACAGGGCAATCAAAAGCGTAAGCAAAATCACAATCAATTAATTTTTGCAATTATGGCCGGGAACAAAGGCTCCAAATACTACGATGTGTTTTTGGACTACAAGATTTGGCTGACAAAGAAAGGTGGTCACGAGATTGTTGAGCACACCCATTTCATGCTTTTGGAGAAGATTTCGCAGACGGGTTCAATAGCCGGTGCAGCCGAGGCTGTAGGGATGAGTTACAGGAAGGCATGGGGAATGCTGCGCGATTGTGAACGGGAGCTTGGATTTCCATTGGTTGAGACGCTCCGTGGCGGATCTGGCGGGGGTAGTACTGTATTAAGCCATGACGGACTCAATTTATTGCTGAGTTACAGTAACCTGCGCAGGGATATGGACAAGTTGATAAAGGAGAATGTAAGGGCCTTTTTCCGAAAAATAAACGAACCTCTAAGGTTGTTTGTCCCGTTTTTACTGGGACTGATTCTCCTCTGCTCTTGTAATGGCAGAGGCAGTGTAGCGGAAGATTCTGCCCTTTCGGGGGACCTGGTTATCTTCCATGCCGGATCGCTGGCGGCGCCATTCAAGGCAATTACCGACTCCTTTACAAGT
Organism: Bacteroidia bacterium; assembly: GCA_009929175.1. Taxonomy (GTDB): domain Bacteria; phylum Bacteroidota; class Bacteroidia; order Bacteroidales; family UBA932; genus Bact-08. The sequence goes on from SABC01000007.1 coordinate 8,465, forward strand.
ATCCACCCAAAAGTAAGGGTGCTTGCAGAGGCTTCGGGCAGTATTGATGCTGCCCGAAAGATAACAGAATTGAGAAGGGATTGCGACTTGATGGCTTCGGCAGATTATGCTGTTATAGAGAATCTGCTGCTGCCTGAGTACGGGCTGGAAAACATAAGGTTTGCAACCAACGAAATGGCAATTGTGTACACCAACCGTTCCAGATACCGCCAACAAATTGACACACTCAACTGGGCCGAAATCCTATCCAGGGATGATGTCGCCGTGGGCAGGTCCGATCCCGATGCCGATCCCTGCGGGTACCGTACCCTTCTTACATTGCGGCTGGCAAGGAACTTTTATGATACAACCCTGCTGAGGGAGATTGAACAAAAAGACAAACGGTTTATAAGACCCAAAGAGACGGACCTGCTTGCTTTGCTCGATGCAGGAGCCGTGGACTATATTTTCCTTTACAGGTCTGTTGCAATCCAGCACAACCTCCCATACCTTGAACTGCCACACTCGATCAACCTGGGTGACCCCGATTACAACGATTTCTACTCAAAGGCTTCTGTAGAGGTGCGGGGAAGCTCTCCATCCGAGAAGATGATAATGAAAGGCGAGGCAATGGTGTACGGGATCACCAGATTGAAAAATGCCCCCAACCCAAAGGCTGCAGAGGCATTCATCGAATATCTCCTCTCTGCGGAGGGTGGTGCGGCCATACTGGAAAGGATGGGGCAAAAGCCTTACTCCCGGTAATTCACTTTTTATTTCCTGAGAGAGAAAACCTCCCCCTCATTTGTCATGCCTTCTACCGAAATGGTGTGCCTGGTTTTCCTGTCACTTGAATAATAGGTTATTGTAGCCTCTCCTTGTTCATTTGTGGTAACCTTGGGGTTCCAGTAAAGAGTACTCCTGTTATCGAAGGAGACAGCATCATTGTCTTTTTGGAGGGAGTAGTCGGGGGAGTAGAACCTGGATGGTTTTTGCCATCCCAAAGGGTAGTCTACCAAAATGTTGGTTGTGTAGCCCAATTCCCGGGAATTTTCTGACATGGAAGTGCGTAACGTGACAAGTATAACTCCCGAACGGGACAGGTAAAGATGGGCATCGTTTCCTTTGAGGAGTGCAACATTTTCCACTTCGTCCACTGTGTACAGGTCAATGTCGGAATTCCGGGCTTGTATCTTGTTAATGAAAACCACAAATGGCTCATTGCCCCCAAACATTGTAGTGCCTCTTGTGCTTGCCAATTCCCTTAGGCCAGTTTCTAAGTCGTACCCTCCACGCTGGACTCCTGCAAAATTTACCAGGATATAGTCGTAGAGGGATAGTCCGGGGTATTCCTTGAGATCGGCCCTTTCCCGGATTTGGCGGCGGTCAAAGGTTTGGTTGAATGGAGATGGATTATGTTTGGGAGTGATCCTATTACTGGCAGTTACGATTGCGGGCTGGAGCAGGGTTGCTTTGTCACCACCCGAATCCATGAAAATTTGGGTGTAGAATTTCTCTTTCAAGCTGTCCGGCTCTGCTGTACGGGAATTCAAAAAAGCATAATTACAGAGAGGCGGAAAGATTGGCCGGTCCATCTCGATGTAGTAACCCTTTTGACCCTGGCGTCCGTTGCACGAGACTACAAAACCGGTGCTGTCGGGAAAATCTATATCGGAAACTATGAAATAGCCCGAGCTGTTCAGATTTTCGTTGATTGCCAGGTTTATGACGGGGGCATATACCGATATGGTTGCCCGTTTTGTGTTTCTGAACAGGCTTGTGGCCCTTCCCGAAACAGATTGGGTATACTCCTTATGAATCCATTTGGATTCCCTTTTTGTATTTGCAGCAGGTGAAAGGATGGCCGGTAAATCGTAGTATCTCCATCCGTGGACCATCATTAACAAATCTGTAGCCACCTCTCTTTCCCGACTGGGAGGGAGGAGATACCAAGAAGGATCTTCCACGACCCCTTCCAGCTCCGATGTGAGTAGTGTATGGGCAATCAGGTTTGGCCCGTCCGGGTCGGGAGGTGCCAGGAAACTGTCGGTCACCGATATTGAGAATTCTCCGACCAGAGGGTTTCCGATTGAGTCCCTGAGCTTTAAATAAATGGTTTGATTATCCCTCCTGTCAAGCTCTTCGTCGGTTTTTGCTTTTTCGAGGGAGAGTGTTTCGGTAAAACCAGGATGTTTGAAGAACAACCTTTCGGCAATGATATTGAAGTTTTGGTCAGCCATCAAGATATGGTTGACACCTGGTGCCAGGTTCGTTTTGTCCAGGATGGTCACTTTGCCATTATTGGTCTGTTTATCCACGAAAAGGATTTTGTCTCCGTCGTGAATGATCACATGGGCAAAATCCAGATTTATTCCAGGTGTAAATGAGGTGTTTATGTAGATCTTAGCTTCGCGGCTGACTACATTTATTTGGGCTCCGTAGCTTTCTGATGCCGGCAGCGGGAACTTATGGGTGGTTCCGGCGGTGTCAGTAACCTTTACATGGTAAGTTTCATCTTTACGGTTTAGAAAGCGGAAGCTGCCCATACCCTTGTGGAATGTAGAAATGCCGGTAATAACCGAATCCTTGCTGTTGCAAAGGAACCCGCTCAATTCCAGTCCCCTTCCCTGCATGTCGGTTGCCTTGAATGCAACCACGGAAAACATATCGGGGATCAATCTGCCACTTTCGGGGAAAAACCGGATGGAAATTGGCAGCATATCGGGAGCTTTTACCTGGGGAGGAGTGTCCGTTTGTGTGCCCGGTTTTGGTTGCTCCTTCTGCAACTCTTCCTTGGCCATTTTGTCCAGGACCGGATTTATAATCCGGATTTTCTTGTAGAACATATAATCCGGATTTCTGTTGAGCATCCACCTGCTGTATCCCCTCAAAGTATAATCACCCGAACGCAAGTCGTATTGCAGCGGAATCTTCCCCGAAAACCCATCCTCGCCGTATTTGACTTTTATGCGGGAGACAAGTGTATCGCCGTACAGTTCCACGTAAATAAAGAGACTCTCATCCAAGAGTGAGTAGTCTGTGCTGTTTTGCAAGTAACCTTTGAACCAGATATGTTCTCCGGCAACGTAAAAGGATTTGTCTGTGTGGATAAAAAGTTTCTCAGGAGATTTTTCCTGTACAAACTGATTGTACCGGATAACTAATGAGTCTTCTGTTGTTTGGGAGAACAGCACATGAGTACTGATTGTAAAAATGGCAAATGCCATTGTCAGCTTTGATATTTTTTTCATAATCACCGATTATTGCGATATATCAGCTCATCCATCGGACGTTTGGGAACATGGTGGGTGCCGTCCGGCTCCCTCCAGTACTTTATCTCTCCGTTTACGGCATTGTCAACCACAACGGTTTCTATGGGTTTGCCCAGGGCAACTACTAAAATTGGGTCCAGCTCTTCGGGTAATTCCAATACTCCTTGCAGTTCTCTCTTTTTTATAGAGGCAATCATGCAACCACCCCACCCAAGTTCTACGGCCCTTAACAGTATGCTTTGGGCAAAAATACCGTGGTCACAGGAGTATCCGGCAGAAACGTCTTTGTCGTGGAGCAAAATTATATATGCCGATGGCCGTTCTCCCTCTGCCGGGCCTTCCCACTCCTTGAGGTATCCGGCCCAGGCCAGTGCAGGGAAGATTTCCCGGTTGAGAAGAGGGTCGTTGGATAAATAAAACTTTATGGGCTGGACATTACGTGAAGAGGGTGATAACCTTGCTGCCTCAACCATGGATTCAAGATGTTCTAAAGGGATGGTTGCACTCTGGTCAAACCTTCGGTAGCTCCGGTTTTTAAGGAAAGGAATTTTGCTGGTTTCCATATTATTGTATGTTAAAAAGTCCGGGAAGTTGGGTCAGGTTTTCCAGTTTCACGAGGTTGGGATGGCTGCTCTCTTCCACCACCTCGTGTGCCCATATGATATCCGAAGGGATATATACGGCATTGCCCCCAATCTCGAGAACTGGGAGGATGTCGGAGCGGAACGAGTTACCTACCATTACGAAATCCCGTGGTTCCAATCCATGTTGGTCGATTATTTTAAGGTAGTTGCCTTGGTGCTTTTCGCTCATGATCTCGATGGAGGTGAAATATTTCTTAAGACCTGAACGTTCTACCTTGGATTCCTGCTCCTTGAGGTCGCCCTTGGTTGCCAGCACAAGCGGGTAGCGGCCGAAAAGCTTTTGAAGCACAGGCTCTGCATCGGGATAGAGCTCCATGTTACGACCGATGGTCTCTTTACCCAAAGCAATGAGATTTTTGATCTGGTTATTGTCCAATGTGCCACCGCTCAGTTCTATTCCGCACTCTACCAACGAGATGATAAATGGCTTTGAGCCATATCCGAGGAGTGGCAGGTTCTCTTTCTCTTTTTGGAGTAGGGCATCTATTGCTTTTTCATGACTGCAGTAAGGAGACATCATATCTGCAAATGAGTGTTCGGCATTGCGGTAGTGATGTTCGTTGACCCACAATGTGTCATCGGCATCAAAAGCAATTAGTTTGATTTCCCTGTTAAGGGATGGGTTGGTTGTCATTACACTTTTTTTGGAAAACAAATATAATAAATGGTTTTGATTATATTTTTTAAAAAAAAGACCGGTTTATTTAAAACCGGTCCTTATTTTTTTTGGATTAATCGTTTACTTGGCAACCCTTTCGAGCCACTTGAGCATAAAGAGCATTGTTCCCATTGAGATGAGACATGCTACCACGAAAAGACCCCATGTCATCCAGATTGGAATGTTCTCGTAGAAAATTGCACCGATGAAAAGAAGCTGGTTACCCAGGGCAGTGGCTCCAAGCCAACCGCCTTGCATCACTCCTTGGTATTGAGGAGGTGCAACCTTGGAAACAAATGAGATTCCGAGCGGGCTGATGAACAGCTCTGCAACCGTAAGTATAAAGTAGGTCCCTATGAGCAGGAACGGTGTCACTTTTTGTGCATCGGGCAAACTACCGGCAGCAACAACGTCGCTGTGCATTGGAAGGCCGATTGATCCGAGTGACATCACAAAGAAACCGAGTGCGGCAATGAACATACCTATCGCGATCTTCTTGGGAGTAGAGGGCTCCATCCCTTTGCTCCTGAGCCATCCGAATACTCCGATTACAATGAATGTAAGGAACACCACAAAAATTGGATTGGCACTCTGGAAATCTTCTACAGCCAGGCTGTATCCAAACAGGTTAAGGCTGGTGTAATCCCTTGCAAAGAATGTGAGGGTAAGACCGTTTTGGTGGAATGAGAACCAGAAGAAGATAACCACAGCAAACACTGCAAACAGTGCATAAATACGTTGTTTGACCTCTTTGGGGTCCATTTCGATTTCGCCTGCCTCTTTTGCACCTGCAGCCTTTTTGCCTTTGACATCGGGCAGGTGCCTCTTATTGGCCAGGAAAATCCCTACCGAGATGAGCATTGTAATGATTGCAACACCAAATGCATAGTGGAAACCGGTAACAAAGGAGTTGAGGTATGCATTTACAAATCCGTCGACGTTACCTGCAAAAACACCGGTTTTGTCTACTTGTGCCGAGAGTTCGATCAACCTTTGGGTTCCTTCGGGTGTGATGGTGCCATCCAGGTAAGAGTGGCAGATGGAAGGGAGGTTGGGGTTGTACTCAAAGCCGTTTTTAGCCAACCAAAGACCCCTTACATATTTGGCAATGAAAGGAGCGAACATTGCACCTACATTGATGAACATGTAAAAAAGCTGGAATCCTGAGTCACGCATTTTGCTGTACTGGGGATTGTCGTACATCTGGCCTACAAGCGCCTGCAGGTTGCCTTTGAAAAGGCCGTTACCAAATGCAATTGTAAAGAGGCCTACACATGAGATGATCAGGAACAGTGTTTTGTTGCTGACAGGAGTGGGCGAGGGAATGGCTATCATAAGGTAGCCAAGTGCCATCACAAAGAGTCCTACCAAAATAGTTCCTTTGTAATTCCTGGTTTTGTCGGCAATAATACCCCCCACCAGGGCGAGTATGTAAATTAAGGCGTAAAACACCGAATAGATTATACCTGCTGTAGTTCCGTCCAGGCCAAATTTAGACTGGAGGAACAGTACCAGGATAGCCATCATAGTGTAGAATCCAAAGCGCTCACCCATGTTTGACAGGGCTGCTGCTAGTAATCCTTTAGGTTGTCCTTTGAACATAAAAATGAATAATTAGTTAGTTTGTAAAATCTAATGTTCGCAAAAATAGTAAAATTTGAATAACTTTGTTAAAAAGTTAAAGCGCCCGATGCATAAAATTTTATTTTTGTTAGTAGTCACACCAATTTATCTGATCTCGCTTTTACCGGCACGTGTGCACTATTTTTTTTCTTCTGTAATCACTTTTTTCCTGTTCGAAATCCTGGGCTACAGGAGGAACGTGATAGTAGTGAACATCGCCCGCTCCTTCCCCTTTTTAAGATATAATGATATAAAATCGATTGCAGTTAAGTTTCGCAGTAATTTTTCTGAAATCATTGCCGAGAACATAAAATCGGTATCAAGATCGCCCGGTAGTTTCTACAAGATCGCAAGAATTGAGAACCCATCCCTTTTGGCCGGTTTTCATGAAGCTGGGGTTCCTGTATTGATCGTGGGGGGGCATATGGGTAATTGGGAGCTTACAACCCGTATGACATCATTCCAAGGGGGAGAGTCCATAGGGTACAAAAGCCAACAGCTCCACATTGTTTACAAACAACAACATTCCAGGTTGTCGGATGACATAATCCGCTGGACGCGTACTAAAAACAGCGGAGTGCAGCTGCTGGAGTCGGGATCGGCAGCCAGGACAATGTTGAAAAACAAGGAGGATCCGGGTTGCTATTTTCTGTTTTCGGATCAGGCTCCAAAACCCGGCTCCAAATTCCGGGTAAAGTTCCTGAACCAGGAGACGATGATGATCAACGGTCCGGAGATTATATCCAAAGCCGCGGGCATACCTGTCATATATATGGAAATGTTGAGGGAAAGCAGGGAGCGTTACCGGATCCGCTTCCATGAAATCACATCCAATCCAAAAGAGTGTGACCCCGGATTCATAACTAACGAGTTTGCCAGGTTGCTTGAAGAGACAATCGTAGGGAATCCCGACAACTGGCTTTGGAGCCACAAAAGGTGGAAAAGGGGGGCTGAGGAGAATTCGCAGTTAAGAAAAAACAGTTGATTTTCGCACTTTTTGATTTTTTTTATGTTATTTAGTAAGATTGTTTAGAATAAAGATTATGATGAAAAGTACCGTTAAATTAGTTTTGGTGATGGCTTTTATCTTTGCTTTCAAAGGTATGGCAGGCCAGATACTCAACCCGGGAGATAAAATACCGGCCGGAGCAATTGTCTACTCCCTGCCTGTCACCTCTCTCCATTTTGAAGTGGAGGCGCAATACGAATCTTTTGTGGCAGGCCCGTATGCACGGTTTGCACAAAAATACCTGGGAGTTGCAGCCCGGGAAGATAGCGGCGAGAGCTACACTATCAATAGTGTTGATATGACCCCTTTCGTTGAGGCAGACCCGTCTGTAAACATTGCCCTTAACCTTGGAAACCAGAGGAATGCCTCTGCCAATTTCCTTGAGATGATAAACCAGGGACTGATTGTATGGTCTGATTCATACACAGGAAAGGCCAACAAGGTTAGATATCCCCAATTGAAAAGTGAAGAGCTTTTTGCCGGTGCCATGACTGCACCTAACCTGACCAGCGAAAAAAGCACCCTTTACACCACATTAAGGACAGCATCGGGTACCGAAAGGGTTGCCGTCCAACAGAGCCAGGTTGTGGAAAAGAGTGCCGAAAAGCGTGCCGAGGAGACTGCAGCCCAAATATTCAACCTGAGGACAAAACGGTTGAACATAATCACCGGAGATACCGATGCCACATTCAGCGGGGATGCACTCAGGGCTGCCGTAGAGGAGATCAACCGCCTGGAGGACGAATACCTGAGCCTGTTCATGGGCAAAAAGCTCACAGGTACCCAACGGATGAGCTTTGACATCGTTCCTGTAAAAAACAACGATAAACAGATTTACATTGCGTTCCGCATATCGGAAACGGCCGGGCTCATGCCTGCCAACAACCTTTCGGGAAGGCCGGTTGTGCTGGAGTTGGTTGCAGAGTCCGGAGATGTGTCGTTTTCTTCCGATATTTCTGCCGGTAAAGGTACCGTCCTATACAGGAAACCTGCTATGGTCAATGCCCGTCTGATGGACGGACAGAAGCTCTTGATGCAATCCCGTATTCCGGTATACCAGCTTGGGACTACCCTCTCTTTCCCGCTCAATATTGCGACAGGAAAATTATAACACTTAAAAATAATATTTTATGAACATTAAAGATTTAAAGCCCGCAAGGGTATGGAACCATTTTTACTCGCTTACGCAAATTCCAAGACCATCCAAAAAAGAGGGTCAGGCTATCCTTTTCCTGGAAAAATTCGGGAAAGACCTGGGTCTTGAGACTATCAAAGACCAACTCGGCAACATTATCATCAGGAAACCTGCATCTCCCGGCTTGGAGAATCGTAAAGGAATTATCTTGCAGGCACATATAGATATGGTGCCCCAAAAGAACAGTGACAAAGTCCATGATTTTGAAAAGGATCCTATCGAAACCCGTATTGTTGACGGCTGGGTATATGCCAACGGCACCACCCTGGGAGCAGATAACGGGATGGGGTTAGCTGTAGCCATGGCTGTTCTGGAAGACAAGGATATGGTGCATGGCCCGGTAGAGGCCCTCTTTACTATGGACGAAGAGACAGGTATGACAGGTGCCAGAGGGTTGAAAGCCGGTATCCTCAAAGGTGATATCCTCATAAACCTGGATTCCGAAGATGAGGGTGAACTTTATGTTGGTTGTGCCGGAGGGTTGGATGCCAACGTTACCTTCAAGTATAACGAAGAGAAGACACCTGCAGGTTTGGAAGGTTACAAACTCAACATTACAGGTCTCAAGGGAGGACACTCCGGGATGGATATCATCCTGGGCCGGGGTAATGCCAATAAAATAATGGTAAGGATATTACTGCCTTTGATCAAAGAACTGGGTGCACGCGTGGCTGCGGTAGAGGGAGGCAGCCTCAGGAACGCCATCCCGAGGGAGGCTTTTGCAACCCTGGCCATTCCGGCGGGCAATGTAGCCAAAGCAAAAGAGATTGTAGGGATGCATCTGGAGCAGATCAAATCGGAGCTTTCGGCACATGAGCCAGATTTGAAAATCGTGCTCGAAAAATGTGATACCCCCGCCACTTTGATTGACAGCAAAACCGCAATCAATATGGTTATGGCAGTCTATGCCTGCCCCAACGGAGTAGAGAGGATGAGCGATGCAATGCCCGGTTTGGTTGAAACATCCAACAATCTTGCAATTGTCAAATCTCAAAACGGAACAATTGAGGTTAAATGCCTTATGAGAAGCTCCGTGGATTCGGCCAAAGATATCCTTGCTGCAGCCATCTCTTCTACATTTGAGCTTGCAGGAGCGGAGGTTTCCCTGACCGGAGGATACCCCGGCTGGAAGCCAAACATGGATTCGGACATCCTCAAGACAATGCAAAAGGTATATAAAGACCTCTACGGAAGAGAACCCGAGGTCAAAGCCATACATGCAGGTCTGGAATGCGGTATTCTGGGTGGCACATACAGCAACTGGGACATGATTTCCTGCGGGCCTACAATCCGCTCTCCCCACTCACCCGATGAGAGAGTGAACATCGAAACAGTCGAGAAATGGTGGAACTACGTGGTTGAGGTTCTTAAGAATGCTCCTGTGAAATAATATTTTTTACATACAATTTGGAGGGCTGGAAATATTAAATTATATTTGCAGCCCTTTTTTAATAACAAAGTCAAGTATTAATTATGTTAAAACATTACGAAACCGTTTTCATTGCAACTCCCGTTTTATCTGACGTGCAGATAAAGGAAGCGGTAAAAAAGTATCGCGACTTTATCACCGATAACGGTGGTGAGATCGTGCACGAAGAGGATTGGGGCCTCAGGAAACTGGCCTATCCGATCCAGAAAAAAACCACCGGGTTTTACCACCTTATCGAATTCAATGCCGATCCTGCAACTATTTCCAAACTGGAGATACAGTATCGCCGCGATGAGCGTATAATCCGTTTCCTCACATTCGCACTGGACAAGCATGCTGCTGCCTATGCCGAAAAGAGAAGAGCCAACAAATCAGAATCTAAAGCAAAGGAGGTATAGTCATGGCAAGCGCAAACAACGAAATCCGCTATCTTAACCCACCCACAGTGGAGGTAAAGAAAAAGAAGTACTGCCGCTTTAAAAAGTCTGGTATCAAGTACATCGACTACAAAGATGCCGAATTCCTAAAGAAATTCCTTAACGAGCAAGGCAAAATCCTGCCCCGCAGGCTGACCGGAACCTCACTGAAGTTTCAAAAGAAGGTTTCCCAGGCTGTAAAACGTGCAAGACATTTGGCTTTGCTGCCATACGTAACCGATTTAATGAAATAAGCTAAGGAGAGAGATTGATATGGAAATTATACTAAAACAAGATGTCCCGAATCTGGGTCACAAAGATGATATCGTAATCGTACGTAACGGTTATGCTACCAATTATCTTATTCCCCAAGGCTTTGCAATACTGGCTACACCTTCTGCAAAAAAAATGCATGCCGAAAACATGAGGCAAAGGGCACATAAGGAGACCAAGATCAGGGAAGAGGCTCAGGCATTGGCTGCAAAACTGGAAGGAATCCAGGTAACACTGGCAACCAAGGTAAGCTCTACCGGCAAGATATTCGGTTCCGTAAACAATATTCAGATTGCAGAGGCACTTGCTGCCAAAGGTTTTGAAATTGACAGAAGGAACATCACCATATCGGGTGAAGAGGCTGTCAAGGAGGTTGGAATTTACGATGCTGTGGTAAAATGCCACAAAGAGATCAAGGCCAATATTAAAATAGAGGTAGTAGCAGAGGACTAATAATCTATTTGATACATATTTGAACAAGAGGTGTCTTATGGCACCTCTTTTTACAATGGCTAATTTGAACAACATAAAGATATTGTTGTTATATTTGAATAAAACTTACCAAAATCATCTGTTATGATAAAGAAATTTCTGATTTTTTCTATTATGCTGTTCTCTGTGGCTGCAATGGCCCAAGAGCAAACACAGGCCAATAAATTTGGCCCCTATCTTACCAATAAATTTTTCGATAACTGGTTTATCTCTGCCGGCGGCGGAGTACAGGTTCTCTACGGAGAGCACGACAACGTTGCCTCATTTGGCAAAAGATTTGCTCCTGCAATCGACATTTCACTTGGTAAATGGATCACCCCCACAATTGGTGTGAGAGCCCAGTATGCAGGTTTGTCTGCAAAAGGCCTTGTTGCCAATTCAACTGCAAAATTCATTGAAGGTGCTTCCAGTGAGCACTCAGGTTACTATGACGAAAAATTCAACTTCTTCAACCTTCACGGCGATCTTCTCTGGAATATCTCCAACTCTATTGCAGGTTACAGAAGTGACAGGACATGGGAATTCATTCCTTTCCTTGGTGTCGGCTACGCCCGCTCATGGAAGGAAAATGTAAATCCTAAGTACAAGGAGGCTAGTGCAACTGCCGGTCTGATCAATAAAATCAGGCTTTCCGATGCTGTTAACCTCAACCTGGAGCTCAGGGCCCTTATGGTTAACGACCGTTTTGACGGTTTTGAGATCGGACAGGGTATCGAGGAGATTGTTTCGGCAACAGTAGGGTTCACTTACAACTTTGCGAAGAGAGGTTTTGAACGCTTCGTACCTGTTGCACCTGCTGACTACACTCCTTACACAGGCAAGATTGCAGACCTGGAGAAAAAGATCTCCGATATGGATGCCCAAAAAGCCAAGATGGCTGCTGACCTTGAGGCTGCCAAAAACAAGAAGCCAGAGGTTGTCAAATCTGTTGAGTATGTTGCCGCACCTCTTGCAATTTTCTTCCCTATCGGACAATCCCGTCTTACTGACAAGGATCTGATCAACATCGGAAGCTTTGCCGAGGTTCTCAAGAAATCAGGCAAAACTTACAAGATCATGGGTTCTGCTGACGCTGCTACCGGTAACAAGAGGATCAACCAAAAGCTTAGCGAGGATCGTGCAAATGCTGTTTACAATGCACTTGTGAACAAATTCGGCGTTAACGCTTCACAACTTGAGGTTATTGCAAACGGCGACCAAAAAGAGCCTTTTGACAAACCTGTACTTAACCGCGTAGTAATACTCGAATAGTCTGTTGAAACTTACGATAAAAGGGCTGCCCGGATATCGGGCAGCCCTTTTTTGCAAGTTAATAAGCAACAAATTGAAAATATTTTGTAACTTTGGACACTTATTTATAAGGTTTAAAAAGTTTAATTATTATATAATGAAACAAGATCTTCAAATTTCGGAACTCATAAAAAAAGAGGAAAACCGCCAGCTGCATGGGATTGAGCTGATCGCCTCAGAGAACTTTGTAAGTCCGCAGGTGCTTTCGGCACTTGGTTCGGTTCTTACAAACAAATACGCAGAGGGATATCCGGGAGCCCGTTACTATGGAGGATGTGAGGTCGTGGACCAGGTAGAGCAACTGGCCATCGACCGGTTGTGCCAGCTGTTTGATGCCGAATACGCCAATGTCCAGCCCCATTCCGGAGCACAGGCAAACATGGCGGTGTTCATGGCGTGCCTCAAGCCAGGCGACACTTTTATGGGTCTGGATCTTGCTCATGGCGGGCACCTTACCCACGGTTCTCCGGTAAATATGTCGGGGATGTGGTATAACGCCGTCGGTTACCAGCTGAGCGAAGAGACTGGCGTTGTAGATTACGACGACATGGAAAGGAAGGCCTTGGAATACAAGCCTAAACTCATTATTGGAGGAGCCTCTGCCTACTCAAGGGAGTGGGATTGGGAACGGATGAGGAGCATTGCCGATAAAATCGGAGCTTTGTTCATGGTGGACATGGCGCACCCTGCCGGTCTCATCGCTGCCGGTCTTCTCAAGAATCCTGTAAAATACGCACACATTGTCACCTCTACTACCCACAAGACACTACGTGGCCCTAGGGGCGGGATTATCCTGATTGGAAAGGATTTTGAAAATCCATTCGGAATCAAGACTCCCAAAGGTGAGACCAAAATGATGTCTGCTGTTATCAACTCCAGTGTCTTCCCCGGAATCCAGGGTGGTCCTCTGGAGCATTGTATTGCAGCAAAAGCTGTTTCCTTTTTTGAAGCCCTCCAGCCGGAGTTTAAAATATACCAGTCACAAGTGCAAAAGAATGCAGCAACAATGGCATCTGCCTTTATTGAAAAAGGCTACAAGGTTGTGTCGGGTGGTACAGACAACCACTTGATGCTGATTGACCTGAGAAGCAAATTCCCCGACCTTACAGGAAAGGTTGCCGAGAAGGTGCTTGTGTCGGCAGATATTACTGTCAACAAGAATATGGTGCCCTTTGACTCCCGCTCTCCGTTCCAGACATCCGGTATAAGGGTAGGTACTCCTGCGGTAACATCAAGAGGACTATTGGAAAAAGACATGCCGTTTATTGTGGATTTGGTAGATAAAGTGCTCTCCAACATTGATAACGAAAACATTATTGCCGAGGTTCGCGAGCAGGTACGCAAAAAAATGCACGGCCTTCCCCTGAACATCTGGTAACCAAGGATTGATCCCTCGGATAAATTAACATATTGCAGGAATCAAGCAACTTAGCTACTTGAAATATTTTTTTAAGTAGCTTTTTTTATTGCCGGTTAAGACCAACTGAGAGTAAATGATTTATTATTCGTTTTGACTGTTAGTGGGAGGGAGTACCTGTTCTTCTTTAACCGGTTGTTTTTCATGGGATTCAAAATGGTTTTCCGGTTTCTCAGGTTGTTTATTTACGATACCCTCTACCTCGGGTTTGAACTTAAACAAGTTTTGGGTAAAAGGGAATTGAGGCAACTCTATTGCGAGGCTCTCCTGACGACGTGTTGGTAATACAATCCTTTTACTTACCTCGTACCTGCTTTTTGGTCTTTCGTTTTCCCGCACAACCAACCCTTTGAGTTTATCTTCTCCAGGCTTTAGGTCTATTACCGGGAAGCCATCATTTTTGAGATTTTCATAGGATTTTACAATCTGTACACTTTTTTGTTCCATTGTTGCTGTCATGGCCCTGCATTCCATTCGGTTCATTGTCGTGAGTATGCTGTCTTCGTCAAAGAAGAACATTCGTGTAACCCCTCCGAATGCGTCAAACCTGGTAAGTTCCCCTTTATCGAACCAAGCAATGATATCAGTTGAGCGGATCTGGTTGTAATGGGTTGAGTCAACCTGGGATGCAAAAAAAGCATTGGACATCAGTTCGGCCTTACTGAGTTTTTTGTCTTGGATAACAAGCTGGATACTGTCTGCAGTGAACTGGTTCTCTTCGTTCCATAATACCGGGTCGATGAATAACCTGATAGTGGAATCAATAGAGTTGAATAACAATGAGTCACACTTGCCCTGGAGGTTACTCCGGTAAAACCGGATGTTGTTATCGGCCTCGATGAACCTGACCAACTCCTGTGGTTCGGTTGACTGCAAGAGAGTACTGTCAGCGATTATCAGGGTGCTGTCGGTAATTACAAAGATGCTGTCGATTTTAAGAGACAAGGTATCAGGAGGAGAAAGAGTCTTGTTGGCTGTAAGGCTTTCGGGAACTATGTGAATCGCAGTTGTGTCTGTCTGAATCGCAGTTGAGTCTCTGTGAAGCGCAGTTGAGTCTCTGTGAATCGCTGTTGAGTCTGCCTGAATTGCGAGTGTCTCTTTAATTGCCGCTGCGGTAGTGTCGGGAAGAGGGGGTCCGGGAACAGCCTTTTTGCCATACATCTCCTTTATGGGGTCCCTTTTGGCTTGAAGGTACCTGGATTGAGATGCAGCAACCGTTGCAGAATCTGCAAGGTGCTTTTCAATGGTGTTGTATCTTATAGTGTCTGCTGCAAAGAAAAGGGTGTCGGGAATGTTCTCCTCGACTGAGTAGTATGCCATTGAGGGATTGTCGTACAATTTGGCAGATACGGGATTTTGGGAGTAAGTGGCAAAATCTGCAAACAATATCACGGATTGTGCTGTATCAAGAAGTTGCACATTGTCCCAGAACCTTGCCAATGATGCTGTTTTTTCATAAACCAGGCTGTCTGCCCAGACTTCATTGGTGCTGTTGCTCAGGTATGCCTTTTGATAAAAACCGTAAGCTTCTTTCTCCCTGTTGTACCAGCCTTTGCCGGCCGACATAAACCCATCTTTTTGCCATCCGTTGATTTTGCCCAGGAAATCGGTCCGGTTTTCCTCCGACCAAAATGCCAGGGAATCGCACTTGAGCAACATCTCCTCTGCAGTCATTTCTACTTGTTCCAGGAACTTGAACCTTTTTAATTTTGAGTCATAGTAGCCCTTTAGGCTTTCGATGACATTCCCGGTAGTGTCGAGCATACTGCCTCCATTGAAAAAATAGGCTATGCTGTCTTTTGTGTTGTAATCCAGGAAGTAGGTCCTCAGCCTGTTGCTGTCTTTGTCTATGAGTTCTACAATGGTACCCCTAACTTGTGCCAGTGAACTATCTGCAATATAGTGGATTTTGTCTCCGGCAAGGATGTTCCGTTGGTGCATAACCCTCACGTTTCCCTTTGCATCAACAGTGTTTTGTGTGAGATCCCACACAGCTGTATCGCAAATGATAAGGGCACCGTTATGCAAGAATTGTGCATTGCCGGTAACTAGTCTTATGTTGAAGTTTTCGTTCTGATAACTTTCGGCGGTTTCGGCCCTTAAAAGGCGTACCAGCCTCCCCTCGTCAACAACCTCCTGTGCCGTAGTAATGGTGAGGAAAAAGATGAAAAACAGCGGAAAGATTATTGCAGTTTTCATTTTAACCAGCCTTCCCTGACAAACGGGCAGTTTTGGAAGAGAGGATCGATCCGTATGAAAGTGGATTCTCTCTTCTTTTTGATGAATTTGTCGATAGCCTCCATTGCCAGTTTGTTACGAGCCTCATCCTGGAGGATGTTGAAGTCATCCTTGTAATTTGCAACATGGGAGGGGATAATCTCTTCCAGCTTCACAATCTTGTAGATTGTATTCCCGTTACGACCTTCATTGTCTGTGGTTTCAAAAGGTTCCGAAATCTCGCCCACCTGCAGCTGGTTGAGGATGTTGAAATCTTCAATCTTAAGCTGGTCCTTTACAAAATAGGAGGAGCCGGAATTTTTGTCGGCAACCAAGCCACCGTTTATGTAGGACTTGGGATCCTGGGAGAACCTGCGTGCAGCCATTTCGAACCTGATGCTGTCGTTGGTTATAAGGTCCTTGATGCTGTCGAGCCTGTTAAAGGCTTTGGTCCTGTCTGCGGCGGTATATTCGGGGCGGAGCAGGATATGGCGTGCGTTGAACATTTCGCCCTCTTTTTTTATCATTTGAATCAGGTGGAATCCGTCAGGGGTCTCCACAATTTGCGACACTTGTCCATCCCTCAGGGTGATTGCTACATCGGAAAATGCAGGCCAGTACATGCTTCGGGAAGCCATTCCTAGTTCTCCTCCTCTGGATGCACTCCCGGGATCCTGGGAATAGAGCGTTGCCAGGGTGCTGAAACGTTCTCCCTTGAGAACCCGTTCGCGGAATTCCAGCAATCTCTCCTTTACCGAAAGAACAGCTGCCTCTTTGTCGGGGTAAACTGCTATTTGCCTGTATTTATATTGGATGGGAATAATCGGAAGGCTGTCTTCGGGGGTAGTTTTAAAATATTTTTCTACATCGGAAGGGGTGAGTGGTGGTGCGCTTTGTGCCACCTTGCCCCTCATCTCCTGAGTAAGGTATTGCTCGGTAAGGGCTTCGCGCCATTCCTCCTTGAGGCGGAAAAACGGCTTGTTGAAATACTCTTCCACACCTTTTTCTCCGCCCAGACGGGTGAGAATCTCTGCCATGCGGCCGTTTAGTTCGTTTTCCACATTGTCGGGACTGACCTGCAGACTGTCCAACCTTGCCTGTGTAAGGAAAAGTTTTTGGACCAGCATTTGTTCCAGTATTTCGCACCTGAGGTTTTTGTCGGATGTTACTCCTTGGATCAGCATCATTTGCACCTCGGCCTCGAGGGTCGATAGCTGGATCATTTCGTTTCCTATCAGAGCTATGGTTTTGTCGATTAGGCCCTTCTCGTACCTCTGCGCCTGTATTCCCGCAATGTTTGACAGGATGATGGCCAGTGTGGCAATAGCTGTTTTAACGCTGATTTTCATTTTTGGATAAATCGTTAATGTTGGTTTTAATAGTGTTGTTTTGCAGGGCATCCTTCAAAAGGTCCTTCTCCAGTTGCTTGATTAGATCTTGTTTCCTTTTGCCGACGATGTTCTCTTTGACCCTGGGCAGGTAAAACTCGTAAGGAGGGGTCCCGCCAGGGGGAATAATCTCGGAAAAGAAAGCAAGGTAGACATAAAGCGAATCCCTTGTCTCTAAATGGTTTTTATTTTTGAGTTCGATTTCGCAGCTGTAGAGGTCCAGGGGCAGTTCCCGGGCTACATTGCCCAAATCTGTCCATTGGTTGCCAAAGTTGTTGTAACGGTCGGCAGAGTTGTAACAAACCCTTTCGAGTTCGTCAATCTCTTCAAGTGATGCAGCCTGGTACATGGTGCGTATCCTCTCCAGGTTTGGGGAGCCCGAAGATATTTTTATGACCCTACCCTTTACTACAGAGTTAGTCAGCCTGATGTTGTTGGAATTGGCCATGAAATACTCCCTGGACTCGGATTCGGTGACAACTGTATCCAACCGGTTTTCTATGAATAGTTTTTCGTATCTGAATGCAATGAGGGAGTTGCGGTAGTCTTCCATCTCCTGTTCCATATCTTTTTGCTCCTTGGAGAGCTCCTGCTCGGCTTTGGTAATGAGAAGGTATTTGATAGCCCATGAATCCACGTATGTGCGGAGCATCTGGATGCTGTCGCCGGCAGGAGTGCCTGCGGGAATCAGGTTTTGTACATCTGTTTTGTATAGGCGGTATTTGCCAACCTGGGCAACTACCGAGTCGTCCAGACGGAAGTCCAGGTACTTGCAGGAGGATGCAAGCAATAACAGTAATATGAACGCGGCAAATTGTTTCATTGTATATTCAATAGTCCCGGGAACAAAGATCCTGCCATTTTTTTTGTGGCAGAAAATACACTCCATGTAATTGGCAAAGATAATAAAAATGATCAGCCGTTGTAAAGTCTGGATTGAAATGTATCCCTCTCTTCCAGCCTTTTCTCAAGCATGCGGACTAGTTCGGGGTTCCTGACCTTTCCCCAGGGAGTTGAATTTACAAATCTTGGAGGGACCTCTCCGGCAAATCGTTCGATCAGGATGTCTGGCCTTAGCATCTCGAGCAGATCTATGAAAAAGTCGATGTAATCGGGGAGGCTCCACTGTATGAAGTCGTTGGGGCAGAGGGCAAACTCCTTTTCCATCTTGGTCCCCTTCACAATCTGCAGTTGATGGAATTTGACCGATTTGAGGGGGGTGCTGTTTATGAAATAGGCGTATTCCAGCATCTCTTTGCGACTCTCTCCTGGAAGTCCTAGAATGAAGTGGGCACCGGTTTCCACTCCCATTTTGTCGGTTTTGAGGATGGCCTGTCGTGCAGCCTCAATATCGTGACCCCGGTTTATACGTAAAAGAGTTTTGTCATGGACAGATTCTATCCCATATTCGATGATTGCGATCTTTGTACGTGAGATTCCGGAGATCAGATCCAGTATCTCGTCATTGATGCAGTCGGGGCGGGTACCGATCACAATGCCTGCAACAGACGGGTGGGAAAGGGCCTCTGCATATACCCTGCCCAGCCTTTCCGCAGTACCGTATGTGTTTGAGTAGGACTGGAAATATGCAAGATATTGCCCTGCATTACGATATCTTTTCCTGTGAAACTCTATACCCTCATCAAGTTGATTGAGTATGGTTTTGTCGGGGGTGCTGTAGGAGGGGTGGAATGCGTCGTTGTTGCAGTATGTGCAACCTCCCGTACCTTTGGTGCCGTCCCTGTTGGGACAAGTGAAGCCTGCATCCACTACAATCTTTTGGAGCCTTGTGCCATATGCCGATTTAAAATGGCCTACATAAGAGTTGAACCTTCTGTTACCGTCAAAGAGCATCAGACCAAAACTTTTATTACTATCTTGCGTATAAAGCCCTCCCCGATAAGGGGTGCATGTGCGTCATGCGGGAAAATTATTGCTACGTTACCTGGTGAGAGGTTGATGAAGTTCTCGGGAACCTCTTCTAAAAATGCAATATCATTTTCGTTGTCGTAAGGCATGTTATCCCCGGCACACCTGCTCCTGTCCCTGTGGCCGATAACTTCGTTCCCTTCCAAAAGGTAGTGGATATCTATGTAGGAGTCATGTACTTCTAATTTTGGAATATCCATTCCCTTGCCTTCTCCTTCCCATACTGAACAGTATATCTCTTTTCCCATTATGGAATGTTTGCCCGGCTCTAAGGATGCGAGGTCGTTTTTGATTAAAAACTCATACGCTTTTGTAAAGCGGGGATGAAAGGAGAGATATCTTTCAAAACCCTTTAAAGAATCGACTATCATAAACTAAAATTTATGCAAATATAGTATCTTTGTGTGGATATACTAACCCCTGAAAAATTAAGTTATTATGAACAAGTTATTTACATTGCTCATAGCCACGTTGTTGGTTGTAACGGCATGTTCCCCGTCCAAACCGGCCTATAACGGATACGATGGAAAACATGAGTGGAGGGCTGTATGGATAGCCACTGTCAACAATATCGACTGGCCATCTTCTCCGGGACTTACCTCCGAAGAGCAACAGAAGGAGCTGATCGACTACCTGGATCTTTTCAAGAGAATGAACTTTAATGCCGTGGTTCTCCAGATCAGGCCCACTGCAGATGCATTTTATGTCTCCAAATACGAACCTTGGTCCATTCACCTTACCGGAGATCAAAACATAGCACCCGACCCTATGTATGATCCCTTGGAGTTTGCAATAAAAGAGGCACATAAAAGGGGTATGGAACTTCACGCCTGGCTCAATCCCTACAGGGTAGCACAGGATACAGCCGACCTGTCCAAGATGTCGCCCGACCATATATACCATAAGAACCCTGAGCTTTTTGTAAGGCACGGCAAGAAATTATACTTTGACCCGGCATTCCCCGAGACAAGGGAGTTCCTTGTAAAGGTAATCAAGGAACTGGTGCTTACCTATGACCTGGACGGAGTACACTTTGACGATTATTTTTATCCGAACAACGATTTTGATGACTCTCTCTCATTCTCGCTCCATCCCAGAGGCTACACAGCCGAAGACAAAATGGCATGGAGAAGGGAGAACTTAGACATGGTGATTGAGATGCTAAGGGATACGATAAAATCGGTAAAACCCTATGTCAAATACGGGATCAGCCCATATGCCGTATGGCGCAACCTGAGGGACGACCCCAGGGGTTCCGATACAAAAAGTTATGGTTACACAAATTATGACCACTTGCATGCAGACATCCTTTTATGGATGGAAAAGGGATGGCTGGACTACATTCTTCCCCAGCTCTATTTCAATATTGGATATGAGGCTGCAGACTTCAACATCCTCGCAGACTGGTGGGAGGATTACTCTGCCGGGACTCCCGTCTACGGTGGTTTGGGAACCTACAGGCTTGACTCGGCAGCAAGAATTGAGGATTGGCGCAGTGCCGATCAGATCAGGCAGCAAGCCTTGATACTAAGGGGAAAGCCGGCTTATCACGGGGTTTGCTACTTCAATGCCCGTAACTTTCGCGAAAACCGTTTGGGTATCAATGAGGTTATGGAAGAGCTATACCCCAATCCCGCACTTGTTCCCCCTTTGAGGGGATTCCCGGTCAAAAGGCCTGCAGCTCCGGCAAATCCCAAGGCTGAGATTTCCAACGGCGAGGTTTTCATTACATGGGATGCCCCGGCAGCTGCGCAAGAGGATATCCACTCGGCAAAATACCATGTTCTTTATGGATTTGCCGAGGGCGAAAAACCCGATTTTGGCAAGGGGAGTGCAATTTTGTGCCTCAACGGGGAGGGCAGGTTCGTTATTCCCCGGGGAGAAAGTGAAACAATGGTCTATTATGTATCTGCACTGGATAGGCTTTACAATGAAAGCAAACCGGTAAAAGTCAAATAAGTAATCTATCAAGATATGAAAAAATCAATTGTATTGTTATTGTCGGCTGCACTGCTTGTTTCTTGTGCTACCGGGGGTAAAAATGAAAAGGTCACCAAAGAGTTTGACCAATTAGTACAGCAGGTGAAGCAGGAGTTTGCCCCCGACAGGAGGGACAAGACATTCGAACCACAGCTTGTGTACAACGAAGAGAACAAATCCTATGCAGTAAAAGGCTCTACTACTGAGGCAGGAGCTGTCGAGGCCCTTGTCAGTGCCCTTAAGGAGAAGGGAATTGAAGCTGCAGACAGTATGGTCGTATTGCCGGACCCATTGTTGGGAGATAAAACATACGGTATAACCGCCCAGTCCGTAATTAATTTGCGGTATGGTCCAGGCTATTCCAATGAGTCAGCCACACAAACACTTATGGGTATGCCTGTAAGGATTCTGGAAAAGAAGGGGGGGTGGACACGTTGTATCACACCCGAGGGTTACACAGCCTGGGTCTCTTCGGGTAGTATCCAACCCATGAATTCCGAGGAATACAATGAATGGACAGCTGCTCCAAAGCTGATCGTGACAACCCACTATACACTATTCCGTGAAGCACCTGTTGCCGGCTCACCGGTTATTTCCGATGGCGTTTGGGGCAATATTGTGCGCAACGAAGGTAAAAGCGGTAACAGTTACAAGGTAATACTTCCCAACGGCAGGGTTGCTTACGTTGCTGCAAACGATGTTCAGGAGTTTGATAAATGGCTGGGAAGCAGGAATCCTACAGCCGAGAACATTCTTGCTGTCGCAAAGCAATTCCTTGGTTTCCCATATATGTGGGGAGGTACCTCAGTAAAAGCGATGGATTGCTCCGGATTTACAAAAACAGCGTTTTACCTTAACGGTGTAATACTGGAAAGGGATGCTTCGCAACAAGCAAGGACAGGTGCAGATGTGGATATTACAGGGGGCTTTGACAACCTCCGCGCCGGCGACCTTTTGTTCTTTGGTTCAAAGGCTACCGAGGAGAGGAAAGAGAGGATCACACATGTGGGTATCTACATTGGTAACGGGGAGTTCATACACTCGGCCACATCGGTGAGAATCAACTCGCTCATTCCAGACTCTGTGAACTATTATGAAGGGTCCAACCGTCTGGTGAGGGCCAACAGGCTGATAACCGAAATCGATAAAGATCCGGGGATTGTTTCTATTGTTAACCATCCATGGTATTTTGTAAAATAAATTTTAAAAAGAGATGAACAACACTACAACCAGAAGAAACTTCATTAAATCGGCAGGTTTGATAACAGCTGCAGCGGCCATAGTGAGCCCTGCAGATATTTTTGCACGAGGTTCGGCAGGCCAGTCCCGTAAAAAAGGGGTTAAAAAGCTGGAACTCACCTGGAAGCCATTCGATGCCCTTTTAAGACATCCCTTTACAATTGCCAACTTTACAAGGACCACCACTCCTATTGTACTCACCGAGATTACCTGGGATGGTTACACCGGTTATGGTGAAGCTTCCCTGCCTCCGTACCTCGGGGAGACGCAATCCTCTGTGATGGATTTCCTCAAGAAGGTAGACCTTAGTGGTTTCGATACTCCATTCCGGATACAGGACATCATGGCTTATGTAGATTCGATTGCTATCAACAATACCGCGGCAAAAGCTGCCATTGACATAGCCCTCCATGACCTTGTGGGCAAGATAATGGGGCAACCGTGGTGGAAGATCTGGGGTTTCAATGCCGCCACAACTCCCGACACCTCCTTTACGGTTGGTCTGGATACCGAAGAGGTTGTAAGGCTCAAAACCAGGGAGGCATCCCCGTATAACGTGATCAAGGTAAAACTGGGCAGGGACGAAGCAACCGACAAAATGATGATAAATACAATCAGGTCGGTAACGGATACCGAGATTTGCATCGACGCAAACCAGGGATGGAAAGACAAACACTATGCCCTGGATATGATACACTGGCTCAATGAGAGAGGGGTTACCATGATTGAACAGCCAATGTCCAAGTTCATGCTGGAAGAGACTGCCTGGCTTACAGAAAGAAGCCCTCTGCCTGTGATTGCCGATGAATCCTGCCAGAGGCTAACCGATGTACCCAAGCTCAAAGGGGCCTTCCACGGCATCAATATCAAGCTTATGAAATGCACCGGAATGCGGGAAGCACGTGAAATGATCTCTTTGGCAAAGGCTCTTCATATGAGGGTAATGATAGGTTGCATGACAGAGACATCATGTGCAATATCGGCAGCCGCTCAACTTGCCCCCGAAACCGAATGGGCAGATTTGGACGGCAACCTGCTTATCTCCAACGACGTATTCGACGGCATGAAGATAGTGAACGGAAAGATAACCCTGGACGAAAAACCCGGGATTGGTGCTTCCAAAATCTAACTTCTAAATTATTTGTTAACTTTGCACCAAATTAATTTAACATGGCAAGTTTAAGAATTATTAAAAAAGATATCGATTATCTTATTTCGGAGGTCATTTCGGATTGCTGGACCTTTTTGTACACCAATCCCGGCAAGAGTTCGGAGGAGGCTGTAGCAATTATAAATGATGCAGTTACCTTGAGGAATGATTTGTACAACAGGGTCAACAAACCCGGTAAAGAGGGTGTCAAAGCCCACTACAAGGCAATCAACCAGGACCTTCTCTCGGGAGTGGACTCCCTTTTCCACAGGATAAGCGATATGGTTAAGTAATCGATACTCCAATCAAAACAAAACCGGCCCTTAAGCCGGTTTTGTTTTTTTATGCAGGATCAGATTACCGGTCGGAAAGCTTTTAGTGCTTTGGCGTACTCTTTTTCCTTCCCGCCGCAAAGGTTGTCGACCAGTTTATGGAATTCCGGACCATGGTTGCGATGTCTTAGATGGGCCAGTTCGTGCAGGATCACGTAATCACATAGATGGGCAGGGAGGCGCATCAAATGGATGTTGAGGTTGATGTTGAGACGGGATGAGCAACTACCCCAGTTGCTGCGGTTGTTCTTGAGGGATATGCCTGATGGCCGGAACCCGTGCCTCTGCGCGAGGACTGTAACCCTTTGGGGTATATAGTTGCGGGCACTATCCCTGATGGCTGTCACAATGCTCTCGATTGCCCTTTGATCGGGTACTCCTGCAGGGATATGTATCGTGTAATCACCGGAACTGCTTTTGACTATTGAAATACGGTTGCCGGAAGCCGGCCTTGATAAGATAATGGTGCCTGTAATAAGACCTATCGTTGTCCCTTCGGTCAAAGGGAGATTGTGTTTTGCAGCTTTTTCCTTTTGTCTCTGCAGGGCTTTGTTTATCCACTCCTGTTTTTGTTCAACAAAATTAATTGCGTTATTGTAGTCTGTAAACCATGGGATTGTGACAGACACTCCTTTGCTGTGATGGACCGATATACGTATCCCTTTGGCTCGTACGCTCCTGGATATTGTATAGTCCCCGAATGACGGGTGGTAGGCAGTTTTGTTGTTTTTCATGCTTGTCAGCCAAGGAGTATAGTCAGTGCATGGTCTCCTTTTTTGAACCCGGAGACCCCTGAGGGGACTACCATGATTCCATTCGCACAGGTCATTGCATGTATGTGTGCCGACCCGTTGTACATGATAGGACATATCGATCCGTACGGTTCTGTTTTGACGGGTACCAGGGATGTCCGGGATGTGTTGCGCCGGGTGTAATCCTGAGACAAAGGGAGCTTCAGCCTTAAAGGTGAGTAATCTGCTCCGGCACAGGCAGCTAAATAAGGCCTTACAAGCAGTTCGAACTGAACAAAAGAGGAGACAGGATTGCCGGGCAGAGCAAAAACCACCTTACCCTCTTTGACTGCGAAGGTACTGGGTTTGCCGGGCTGGATTGCCACTCTGTCAAAAAGGATACAGAACCCCTGGGATGTAAGCACCTGCGGGACAAAATCGAACTCACCCATTGAGACCCCTCCTGTCATTACCAGTACGTCACATTGTTGCAGTGCCCGGGAAACACTGTTTTCCAGCTCTTCCCTGGAATCGGAGGCAATGCCGAAATACTGATTTTCGAAACCGGCCCTGTTTGCCTGGGCCATCAGCTGCCATCCGTTGGAGTTGCGGATCTGGTACTCTTCTACCGGCTGCCCCGGCTCAATGAGTTCATCCCCTGTAGAGAGGATACCCAACTTGGGATAACACACCACAGGCACTTCGTCCAAACCGGCAGATGCCAGTACGGCTATATGCTCCGGGCCGATTATCGTTCCCTTTTGTAGCAAGACGGAGCCTTTTTTCAGATCCTCTCCTTTGAGGCAGATATTGGACCATAGGGAATAGCCTTTTTCGCCTCGATTGATGAGTAGCTGGTTGCCATTAAGCTCGGTATCCTCTACCATGACCACGCACTCTGCCCCTTTGGGTACCATTGCACCTGTCATTATTTTATAACACTCCCCGGGTTTGACAGTACCGGTTGGTCGCTGCCCGGCAGCAATTGTTCCCGAAACTGTGATGGCCTCTTTGCCAATGCTTCCAAGGGCAAGTGCATAACCATCAACTGCTGATTTGTCAAAAGGGGGTATATCCCTGTCACACAAAACATCTGCCGACAGCACTTTCCCTAGGGAATTTTCTAATTTTGCAACTTGTGTGCTGCACTGTAATTTATTGGCCAATGTTATATTTACAGCCTCTTCGAATGAGATCATGTTTTTTCTTTCCTTAGTACGCAAAATTAGGGAAATTACTTGCGCAGTCAAAAAATATATGTAACTTTGCACTCCCAATTTTGGGGTAGAATTATATATATCAATTGCTTAGAATAATGGCAACTTATCTTCAAAAAGAAAAAAAGCAAGAGATTTTCGGCCAATACGGAAAGTCTAATGCAGATACCGGTTCTCCTGAGAGCCAGGTAGCTTTGTTTTCCTACCGTATCGCTCACCTTACAAACCACCTGAAAAGCAACAAAAAGGACTTTACAACACAAAGGTCCCTGCTCAAGCTGGTAGGTAAGAGACGTCGTCTTCTGGACTATTTGAAAGAAACAGACATCGAGAGATACAGAAATATTGTGAAGGCACTTAACCTTCGTAAATAAAGCAAAAAGGTGCCTCCGGGCACCTTTTTTTTTGTAAGTTTTTATCGGAGTCCGGATTTTAATTGAATATTTTTAACCAAATAGCCATTTCATCTGATAATCTGATTAAATTTGCATAAACTTTTTTTGAG
This sequence comes from Bacteroidia bacterium, assembly GCA_009929175.1. Lineage (GTDB taxonomy): Bacteria > Bacteroidota > Bacteroidia > Bacteroidales > UBA932 > Bact-08. The sequence goes on from SABC01000007.1 coordinate 34,850, forward strand.
TAACGAATTGCCGGTTACACAAAGGCATCCCGAGGCCGGCAGTATTGCGGAATTAGTATTATTAATCAACTCTCACAGGGAGAGTCGGGTTGCATTTTTTTGTTTTATATGAACGTTATAAAAAAGACCATCCGTTTAAGGGATGGAAGAGAAATCGAAATCGAAACAGGTAAGTTGGCCAAACAGGCCGACGGTTCGGTGGTTGTGAAAATGGGTACTACAATGTTGCTGGCAACTGTTGTTGCTGCCAAAGATGCAAAGGAGGGTGTCGATTTTATGCCACTGTCGGTTGAGTACAAAGAGAAATATGCCTCGGCAGGCAGGTATCCGGGCGGATTTCTAAAAAGGGAGGGTCGTCCCAACGACTCGGAGATTTTAGTATCCAGGTTGATAGACAGGGCTCTTCGCCCACTTTTCCCCGAAGATTACCATGCCGAAGTCTTTGTTACAGTAAACCTGATATCGGCTGATAAAAATATCATGCCGGATGCACTTGCAGGCCTTGCCGCATCGGCAGCATTGGCTGTGAGCGATATTCCGTTCAACGGACCTATCTCGGAAGTGCGGGTTGCCAGGATCGAAGGAGAGATGGTTATTAATCCTACTTTTGCCGAACTCAAGACTTCGGACATTGACATTATGGTGGCAGGTACCTTGGACAATATAATGATGGTAGAGGGAGAATTCAAGGAAGTTAGCGAGGCCGAGATGCTGGAAGCCATCAAGTTTGCCCACGAAGAGATAAAAATCCATTGCCAGGCACAGCTGGAGCTGATGGAAGAGACCGGCAAGACAGTGAAACGCGAATATTGCCACGAAACAAATGATGAGCAATTGAGGGAAGCTGTTCACAATTATTGCTATGACAAATGTTACGAAATTGCCAAAACACCTAGTGCAAAACAGGAACGTACCGATGCATTCGAAGCCCTGAGGGAAGAGTTCATCGCTACTCTGCCAGAGGAAGAGAGGGAAGAGAAGACCCCTCTGGTAATACGCTATTATCACGATGTGGAGAAGAAAGCCATGAGAAACCTCATCCTTAACGAGGGTGTGAGGCTGGATGGCAGAACTACAAAAGATATCAGGCCAATATGGTGTGAGGTAGATTACTTGCCGGCAACTCATGGTTCGGCAGTGTTTACAAGGGGTGAAACCCAGGCCCTTACAACTGTCACGCTCGGTACAAGGCTAGATATGAAGGCTGTGGACGAAGTGCTTGTAGAGGGATCTGAGGCTTTTGTGCTTCATTATAACTTCCCCCCGTTTTCAACCGGAGATGCAAAACCTTACAGGGGAACCGGTCGTCGTGAGATTGGCCACGGTAACCTTGCATTGAGGGCCCTAAAGTATGTCGTACCCAAAGGCGAAGATAATCCTTATGCAGTAAGGGTTGTATCGGATATCCTTGAATCCAACGGCTCCTCTTCGATGGCAACCGTGTGTGCAGGTACACTGGCCCTTATGGATGCAGGTATCAAGATCAAGAAGCCTGTATCGGGAATTGCTATGGGTCTTATTTCGGAAGGCAGGGACGGAAGGTATGCAATCCTCTCCGATATCCTCGGCGATGAGGACCACTTGGGCGACATGGACTTTAAGGTGACAGGTACCGTAGACGGTATCACAGCTACCCAAATGGACATCAAGGTAGACGGACTTTCGTTCGAAGTTTTGGAAAACGCCTTGGAACAAGCCAGGCAAGGTCGTCTCCATATCATGGGTGAGATGATGAAGACCCTTGATGCTCCGAGGGAAGACCTCAAACCTCATGCACCAAGGATAGTATCCATGATTATCCCCGGAGACTTTATCGGAGCTGTGATAGGTACCGGCGGAAAGGTTATCCAGGAGATTCAAAAGACCACAGGGACCACCATCACCATCACAGAGCAGGATGGTACGGGCATCGTGGAGATCTTTGGAGAGAACAAAGAGAACATGGATAAAGCTTTCGAGTGGATCAAAGGTATAACCACAGTTCCCGAAGAGGGTACAATATACACCGGTAAGGTGGTTTCCATCCTGGAATTCGGTGCATTTGTGCAAATACTTCCGGGTAAAGAGGGACTGCTCCACATTTCGGAGCTTGACTGGAAAAAGGTAGAGAAGGTAGAGGATGTGCTCAATATTGGCGACATGGTAGAGGTGAAACTCCTCGAGATGGACCAAAAGAGCGGTAAGATGAGACTCTCCAGGAAGGCCTTGATGGAAAAACCCGAAGGTTATGTAGAGCCTGTACGCAGGCCCAGGCCAGAGGGAGGCAGCAATGACCGTGGAAGGGGAGGACGCCCTGACGGCAGGAATGGAGGCAGAGGTAACGACCGAGGACCAAGAAGAAGTTAGTTTGGGAATTCTCCCTAAACTTCTGTAAAATAGACAAAAAGGCATTCGCAAGGATGCCTTTTTTTTTGGTATGAAAGTAATGGTTTTTACTAAAATTCGAGTTATTATGAAAAATTATAATTAAAAGAGAATTAAAAACTGTAAAGTGTAAGGTGAAAATTGGAAAAAGCTTGGTATTTTAAGAATCGATACAGTTCGGACCGCCCGGGAACTCTTTTTAGGCAATGATTATTAGATTTTTTTGTTTTGCGTTTTATTTGTTATAAATTCGTAGTTGAAACAGTCACAAACTTAATTTTAACTTAAACAAACTAGTCTATGAAGAAATCTATCTTGATTGTCTTGGTCATGCTGCTTGTCGGCTCGGCCATGGCTCAGGTGAGAGTTACAGGAACGGTAACTTCTTCCGAAGATGGCTCTCCTGTACCGTTTGCCACAATTTTGGTAAAGGGTGTAAGAGGAGTGGGAGCAGCAACTGATCTGGATGGTAAATTTACCATCGAAAACGTAGCTCCGGATGCAGTCCTTGTATTTTCCTACATCGGATTTGTAACTCAGGAAATCCAGGTAAACAGCAGGGCACAAATCGATGTTGTGCTTATGCCCGATTTAACCCGCCTGGACGAAGTAATGGTGGTTGCCTATGGTACATCTACCAAAGGTACATTTACAGGCGCTGCAAGTGTTGTAAAGAATGACGCGATAAAGGATGTTCCAAGCGTATCGTTCGAAAACGCACTTAACGGCAGGGTTGCCGGCTTGCAGGTTACCACCCTTTCGGGGCAGGCAGGCTCCACATCCTCAATCAGGGTGCGTGGTATCGGTTCCATCAATGCCTCCAATGAACCACTCTATGTGGTGGATGGTGTTCCCGTTGTATCGGGCAGCTCCAGCCAGTTGGGCAGTTACATCTACACATCCAGCAATGTGATGAGTACAATCAATCCAAATGACATTGAGTCCCTCACTGTGCTAAAGGATGCTGCTGCATCTGCACTTTACGGTTCCCGTGCAGCCAACGGTGTTATCATGATTACCACAAAACGTGGCCGTCAGGGTCGTCCTGTTGTGAACTTCAAGGCATCCGTAGGTCTTACCCCAACCTGGGCTACAGACAACTATGAGGCAGCAAATACCGACCAGCAGATTGAGATGTATTACGAAAACTTCTACAATGCCGGTGTATATTACGAAGGCAGGACTCCACAGGTTTCAAGTGAAAGGGCCCTTGCTCAGTTGAACAAACGTTTCAACAAGCATGGATATACCTTTACTGCTCCCGACCATACAGTGAATTCACTTACAGTTGCAGGTGACAGGGCGGGCAAATATTTTGACTGGGAAGATGTGCTGTTCCGTACAGCAGTTTACCAGACATACGATTTGTCTATCAGCGGAGCAAATGATGCAACCAGCTACTATACCTCCATGTCCTATACCAAGGAGCAGGGCCGGATTTCTATCAATGATTTTGACCGTATAACAGGCAGGATCAACCTCAACCAAAAGGTGGGCAAGTTTGTGGAGTTCTCCACCAACCTCAACATAGCAAAGAGCAATAAAGCCGGTTACAACGATACCCGGGCTATGGGTAACAACTACTTCATGCAATCCAGGAACCTTTTGTGGGGGATGTACTGGCCCACCGATTACCAGACTGATGCTCCTTGGACAGCCCGTTACGGCAGCTATGCATACAACCCGGTTTACTATGACAAAGAATGGGAAAACGGAACACGTACACTCAGGTTGTCGGTAAACGAGGCAATGACCGTGAAGATTTTACCCGAACTGACATTTAAGAGCATCCTTTCGTATGACAATACCAATACATTGGACCACCTCTATTTTAGCCCGATCCACTTTTCGGGATCCAGTGCAAAAGGGGTAGTACGTGAAATGGCAACCAACATGCAAAAGGTGGTATCTTCCACCACCCTTAACTTTAGCAAGGAGTTCAACAAGCACACTGTTGGTGCACTTGTCGGTTGGGAAGCTGAGGAGAACAAAACCGATTTCCAAAGGGCAGAGGGGACCGACCTTCCTTCAAGTGCCCTGCATACAGTTGCTACAGCAGGAGTTCTTACCTCAAATGCATATTCATGGGGCAGTACCGTGCTCTCCTTCCTGTCACGTGCAGAGTATAACTATGACAACAAGTATTATGTGTCTGCCTCATTCCGTAGGGATGGTTCTTCGAGGTTTGGTCCAAACACCCGTTGGGGAGACTTTTGGTCTGTTGCCGGTTCATGGAGGATTGACCGTGAAAACTTCATGGCAGGCGTTGACTTTATCAGCAGTTTGAGGATGAGGGCTTCTTACGGTGTCAACGGTACAATGCCTTCGGACCTGTTCGGTTGGCGTTCACTCACAACCTATACCAGCAAGTATATGACCCTTCCCGGTGCTGCCATCAGTACAGTTGCAGATGCCAACCTTTCTTGGGAAACCAGTTACACTTCCAATATTGCTTTGGAGTTTGGATTGCTTGACCAACGCATTACAGGTACTGTTGAGTACTTTAACAGGGATTCCCGCAACCTGTTGCAGGATGTTCCTATCTCCAGGGTAACCGGATTCAGCTCTACCCTCCAGAACATTGGTGAGATCAACAATCATGGTATTGAGGTGGAACTATACGGAGAGATAGTAAAGAACAACGACCTTACATGGGGTCTGGGACTTACTGCTTCCCATATCAATTCCAAAATTACCAAGCTCTACGGCGGTCAAAACATTATCTGGTACGAACCGACAGGAGGCGATGCCCGTACCAAATTCATCTTCCAGGAGGGTGAGTCCACTTTGGCGGTTTATGGCCGTGAATGGGCAGGTGTAGACAGGGAGACAGGAAAGAATGTATGGTACATGAATAATGAGAATACTACATCCCAGCCAACTACAGTAAATGGCCGCCCGGCAACATTCCGTTACCAGGATGCCAGTGAGAAGATTATCGGCGATATTCATCCCAAACTGTTTGGCGGTATCACATCCAACCTTTCATGGAAAGGTATTTCAGTGGACCTGGCCTTCACTTACAAACTTGGAGGTTACACTTATGATGCTGCAGGAAGGGATGTAACAGACGATGGTTATTATTGGGAGAGGATAATGTCCCTTGACCAGTACAATAACAGATGGACTCCGGAAAACAAGGATGCCAAATATCCCCAAAGGGTTGCCGTTGACTTCGAAGATGTAAACCAAAAGAGCAGTCGTCACCTGCACAAGGCCGATTACCTGAGGCTCAAATCTTTGAATATCGGGTACAATTTGCCTAAGAGCATTGTGAACAAAATCAAGGTCTCCAGCGCAAGGGTATACTTCAACGGTATGAACCTGTGGACAGTTGCTGCCTACGATGTGTATGATCCCGAGGTTAACGAATATGGTTCAAGAGGATGGGAAACACCTATCGGAAAGACTTACACTTTCGGTGTTGAATTTACTTTCTAATTTAAACTAGATGCTACAATGAAAAAGATAACATTATTATTGACAGTTCTGGGCATTGTGCTGCTTTCATCATGCGAAGGTTTTTTAGATGTCAAGCCAAGCAACTCTGCCGACTCCGGGACCTCCATTCTCAACGCCAATGATGCCAAAGTTGCATTGAACGGATTGATGAGAAACATGGCCTCGTCCAGCTACTACGGGCGTAACTTCATAATCTACGGTGATGCCAAGGGTGGCGATTTTGCCCTGAGGTCTCAAGGCCGTGGACTGGATGCTCTGTATGTGTTCAACCACTCTGCCTCTTCCAACAGTTACAGCGGTTTTTGGGCTCAAATGTATTATTGCCTGCTCCAGGTAAACAACCTGCTCTTCAATATTGAAAAAATTGAGGAAGCCGGGAACGGGACTACAGCCCTTAGCGACTATAAGGGACAGGCTCTTACAGCACGTGCACTTATATATTTTGACCTGGTACGTTTGTATGGCAAACCTTACAACATGGACAAGAGTTCGTACGGTGTTCCGTTGGTGCTTACCCCCATTGATGCAAAGGACCAGCCTACAAGAGCTTCAGTAGAGCAGGTTTACACCCAGATCCTGGCAGACCTGGCTGCTGCTGCACCCCTGTTGTCCAAAAACATCACAAAGGGTTTCATCAACTACTACGCAAATAAGTCAATCCATGCCAGGGTAGCTCTTACAATGGATGATTATACAGCTGCACTGGCTGCTGCCGAGGAGGTTATAACTTCGGGTAAATACACTTTATATACCAATGCAAACTGGCTGAATTCATGGGCAAACGAGTTTAGCTCGGAGTCTATTTTCGAACTGGCTATGTACGAAAACGAATCCAACCTTGGTACTGCTTCCCTGGGATATTACCTGCTCAGGCTGGGTAAAGTTACAGGAGCATCGGGTTGGTTCATGGCAAGTGATTACTATCTTGCCCGCCTTGGACAGGATGCCAATGATGTACGCTGGAGTGTGATGGATTACGATGAAAGCTCCACTACACGGTTTGGCTCATGCCTCAAGTATGTGGGTGGTCCCGCAATGAAGGGAGACAAAGGAAACATTGCCGCTGCTACAAACGTTAAGGTAATCCGTCTTTCGGAGATTTACCTGATAGCTGCTGAGGCTGCATTCAAACTGCCTGCACCTGACAAGACGAAAGCTGCCAACTACCTCAACCAGATCCGTAAAAGGGCTCCCGGTCTCGCTGCTGCAACAGCTGCCGATGTGACTATGCAGATGATCGAAGATGAGAGGAGCAAGGAGTTGTTTGCCGAGGGCCACAGATACTTTGACATGTTGCGTTGGAACAAATCAATTGAGTTCAACGACGACTTCATATTCCCTGCAGTCCTTATCACCCACCGTGAAAAGACAATTGACAGGACTTTCTATAAAGCCATTCTGCCTATTCCTCAGGAAGAACTGGATGCCAATCCTCAGATTGCCGCCCAGCAGAACCCTGGCTATTAAAAATGATGGCTTGAATTTTCAAGGGTTGCCGCTGACGGCAACCCTTTTTTTATGCCATTTAATTGCCACCTCTCCCCGATTTATTTATATTTGTGGTTAAATTCAATTAATAATTAAAATATTGTAGCCATAATGGAGTATTTTCATATAAGTTCAAAGGAAAACCGGCTGGAGGAGCTGGAGGTTGTACTAAAGGAGGAGTGCAGGGTGGTGATCAGCGAAGGGTCCATGGAGAGGATAATCAAGGGGAGGGAGTACCTGGACAATAAGATAGATCAAGCACAAAGACCTATTTACGGGATAACCACAGGTTTTGGTTCTTTATGTAATGTCTCTATTGAGCCTGCAGACCTTTCAAAGCTCCAGACCAATTTGGTAATGTCCCATGCTTGCGGGATAGGTGAGAAGGTGCCGCCTGTTATTGTAAAACTTATGATGGTACTCAAAATAAAATCTTTGGCATATGGCTATTCCGGAGTGAGGAGAGAGACTGTTGAGAGACTGGCAGGGATGTTCAACAATGGAGTTATACCTGTGGTCTATACACAGGGTTCCCTGGGTGCATCAGGAGACCTGGCCCCTTTGGCCAACATGTCTCTTCCGCTGCTGGGGCTGGGAGAGGTTTATTATAAAGGAGAGATAAGGGCTGCCGGAGAGGTTAACAGGATCTTTGGATGGGAACCATTGACCCTGGCATCCAAGGAGGGTCTTGCCCTGCTTAACGGAACGCAGTTCATGCTGGCATATAGCGTATGGAATATTCTTAAAGCCAAAAAGTTATCGGCTTATGCAGATGCCATAGCAGCCCTTTCAATAGATGCATACGACGGGAGGCCGGAGCCTTTCACTGCAGGTGTCCATAATGTGCGCCCGCATCAGGGCCAGATCGATACTGCTAAAAACATCAGGGAGTTGCTTGAGGGGAGTGAGATAATTTCCAGGGAAAAGGCCCATGTGCAGGACCCATACTCATTCCGCTGCGTTCCCCAGGTACACGGAGCCTCTAAGGATGCCATCGAATATGCTGCAAAAGTTTTTGAAACAGAGATCAACAGTGCCACAGACAACCCCACAATCTTACCCGATGAAGACCAGATTATTTCGGCAGGGAATTTCCATGGTCAGCCTTTGGCCCTTGCCCTGGACTTTTTGTCAATTGCCCTTGCAGAGCTTGGGAGCATTTCGGAACGCAGGACATACCAGCTGATTTCGGGCAAAAGGGGTTTGCCCTCTTTCCTTGTTGCACATCCCGGCCTCAATTCGGGATTCATGATACCTCAGTATGCCCAGGCATCTGTTGTGAGCCAGAACAAACAACTGGCCACACCTGCATGTGTCGATACGATAGACTCATCACAGGGTCAGGAAGATCATGTGAGCATGGGGGCAAACTCTGCAACCAAGTGCCTGAGGGTGGTGGAGAACCTCGAAAAAATATTGGCCATTGAACTTATGAATGGTGCCCAGGCACTGGAGTTCAGGAGGCCGCTAAAAACCTCTGCAAGGCTTGAATCCATGGTGGAGCAGTACAGGAAAAGGGTCCCCTTCATTGAAGAGGACGATGTTATGTACATACATATGAACCAATCCATAGATTTTTTAAGGGATACCGATCCAAATTTTTAGGATGATGGAAAGTATTGTTATCAAAAACATAAAAGAGATTATCCAGACAGAACATGAACCTGTTCAGCTCCCCCGTGCAGGAAAGGCTCTTTCGCAGCTGAGCAATGTAAAGGATGGGTATATTGCTATTGAAAATGGAACGATAGCTTCTTTTGGGGAGACCTCCTTTTATGAAAATGACACTGTTGTTTCCGGAATGTTGGACAAGGGGGCTCAGGTTATTGATGCCTCAGGGAAGATGGTGATGCCGGCATTCTGTGACTCACATACCCACCTGGTCTATGCCGGAAGTCGTGAGATGGAGTACTCCGACAAGCTCCGGGGCTTAAGTTACCAGGAGATTGCTGCCAGAGGTGGCGGGATTTTAAACTCTGCAAATCTTTTGCATATCACTCCCGAGGAGGAACTATACAGGCAAAGCGTGAGGAGAGCATGGGAGATCATGGGGTTTGGAACCGGGGCCGTGGAGATCAAAAGTGGTTACGGGCTCACCCCCTCGGACGAAATCAAGATGCTCCGGGTTGCCAAAAGGATAGGGGAGGAGACACCGCTGACGGTCAAAACAACCTTCCTGGGGGCACACGCTGTGCCCGAAAGGTACAAAGGACGCAGGGAGGAGTATGTGAATGAGATAATAAACGAGATGATTCCGGTTATTGCAACCGAAGAGCTTGCCGACTACATAGATGTCTTTACCGAAGAGGGGTTCTTTTCGGTGGAGGATACCGACAGGATTTTCAATGCCGGAATTAAATATGGATTGAGACCAAAGATTCATGCCAATCAGATGAGTTTTTCGGGGGGTGTACAGGTAGCCGCCAAATATGGCGCAATATCTGCCGACCATCTTGAGTTCACCTCACAGGCAGAGTTTGAGGCGTTGAAGCAAAGCGGTACAATTGCTACCCTGTTACCGGGCTCTACTTTTTTCCTTGAGATGGAATATGCCCCTGCAAGGGAGATGATTAACTACGGGTTGCCTTTGGCAATTGCTACCAATTACAACCCTGGCTCTTCTCCTTCGGGCGATATGAAATTCATGATGGCACTTGCCTGCCTCAAGATGAAGCTCACACCCGAGGAGGCGATAAATGCTGCTACCATCAATGGTGCATTTGCAATGGACATTGGGGAGTCCCACGGGAGCATTGCCATTGGCAAACAGGCAAATCTTATCATTACCAAAGAGATGCCGTCATACGAATTTATACCTTATGCCTTTACGACTCCGTTGGTGGAGACTCTTGTTTTGAACGGAAAGGTTATTGGGATGTTGTAACTTTTTAGACGGATTGATTAATTTAAAATTTGATTGCCATGAACAGATTCAAAACACCGATGGGAGAAATTGAGATAACCATTCTTGGACATGCCTCTCTTGTAATAAAATGGGCAGGGAAGAATATATTTGTTGACCCATACAGCGAGGTTGCCGATTATTCATTGCAACCCAAGGCCGATCTGGTTTTGTTGACACATCATCACTACGACCACCTGGATAACGAAGCCCTAAGGCACATAATCGCAACAGATACTGTATTTGTGACCAATCAAGGGTGCAAAGAGCATTTGCCGCATGCAAATGTTTTGATACAGGGAGATAAGTTCAACTACCATGATGTGGGGATAGAGGCGGTATATGCCTATAATATTGTCAATAAAAATGACGATGGCAAACCATTCCACCCCAGGGGTGAGGGTAACGGATATATTTTGGATTTTGGGGGTTACAGGGTATATATCGCCGGTGATACCGAGGATATTCCGGAGATGAGACACCTGGGAGAAATTGATTTGGCATTCATGCCCAAAAACCTGCCATATACAATGAGTGACCCGATGTTTGTCAAGGCGGTTGAGATGGTTATGCCCAAACGACTCTTTGCCTACCACTATTTTGAATTAGATGTCCCAAAATTGAAAGCCATGTTACCCCGGGGAGTAGAGCTGATGAATAAATAAACAAATATATAATGAACAAAAAGATTATCGAATGTGTCCCGAACTTTAGCGAGGGGAGGAATTTGGCGGTTATCAAACAGATAACCGATGTCATTGAAGCTGTAGAGGGTGTCAAACTTTTGAATGTAGACCCGGGTGCTGCCACTAACAGAACTGTCGTAACATTTGTGGGTGAGCCCCAATGCGTGAGTGAAGCTGCATTCCGTGCAATCAAGAAGGCATCGGAGGTGATAGATATGAGGCACCATACCGGAGAGCATCCCCGTATGGGTGCGACCGATGTCTGCCCTATGATACCAATAGCAGGGGTAACCATGGAAGAGTGTGTGGAGTATGCAAGAGCATTGGCCAAAAGGGTTGGGGATGAGTTGGGTATCCCTGTCTACTGCTACGAAAATGCAGCATTTTCCCCGGAACGTAAAAATCTTGCGAATTGCAGGCAAGGAGAGTACGAGGGGCTAGCAAAGAAGTTTGAAAAAACAGAGTGGAAACCCGATTTTGGACCATCTGTTTTTAACGCCCTTGTTGCCCAAACGGGAGCAACGGCAATTGGGGCAAGGGACTTTTTGATTGCAATTAACTATAACCTCAATACAACCTCTACCCGCAGGGCCAATGCCATAGCTTATGACGTGAGGGAGAAGGGTCGTAAAAAAAGGGAAGGCAATCCTATAACCGGCAAAGTTGTGAAAGATGCAAACGGAAATGATGTATGGACACCAGGTTCGTTGAAGGGTTGCAAGGCAATAGGCTGGTATATTGAGGAGTATGGGGTTGCCCAAGTCTCGATGAATGTAACGGATATCAACGCAACCCCTGTACACATAGCATTTGACGAGGTGGTTTCAAAGGCTGCTGCTCGTGGTGTAAGGGTTACAGGGAGTGAGATTGTGGGACTTGTACCTAAAAAAGTGTTGATAGATGCCGGCAAATACTTCCTTGCAAAACAGCAACGATCTGCAGGAATAGCCGAAGAGGATATTATTAAGATTGCAGTGAAATCCATGGGTCTGGACGATCTCAGGCCATTTGATCCAAAAGAAAAAGTTATTGAATACCTTATTGAGGGCGAAGGGAGTAAAAAGCTGGTGGACCTGACATGCAGAGGATTTGCCCTTGAAACCGCAAGCGAATCTACAGCTCCGGGCGGAGGTTCGGTATCGGCACTTATGGGCTCATTGGGAGCAGCATTGGGCACAATGGTGGCAAACCTCTCTTCGCACAAACCCGGGTGGGACGACAGATGGCAATATTTTGCAGAGTGGGCTGAGAAGGGTCAAAAGATTATTGAAGAGATGCTCTACCTTGTAGATGAAGATACCAACTCTTTTAAAAGGATATTGGATGCATTTGGTTTGCCTAAGGGGAGCGAATCGGAAAAGGAGGCGCGCAGCAAAGCTATTCAGGAGGCAACCCTTTATGCTACCGAGATCCCGCTTAGGACCATGCAGGTTGCTTTTAGTGCTTTTGACCTGGCAGAGGCAATGGTAAAAGAGGGTAACCCTAATTCCGTGTCGGATGCCGGAGTGGGAGCACTTGCCTTAAGAGCAGCTGTATTTGGCGGTTATATGAATGTCCGGATAAACTCCTCTGACCTCAAGGACCGAGAGAAAGCAGCGATGCTTGTGAAAGAGGCACAACAAATCATGGACAAAGCAATGGAACGTGAAAGAAAGATAACTTCCCTTGTGCTTGAAACACTGGAGAAATAATTAAGCGTAATAATTGTAAAAAAAAAGATGCAATCCATACGGGTTGCATCTTTTTGATTACCCGGTGTTAACCGGTTTCAGTAAAGACTATTGGGCAGCTGCAAGTCTCTTGTATGAATTGTAGCGCCATTTGGCAAACTCTTCGGTAAGTTTGAACAGTTCTTCGGCCTCTTGAGGGAAAGTAGCCCTGAGTGAGGTGTAGCGAACCTCTTCGTTGAGGAAGTCCTGGAACTTGGTCCAGTCGGGTTCTTTGCTGTCCAGTACAAAAGGATTTTTACCATCTGCCTCCAGGGTGGGGTTGTAGCGGTAAAGCTGCCAGTACCCGCACTCTACGGCCATCTTTTCTTCCCTTTGGGACGCGCCCATTCCGTTCTTGAGTCCGTGGCTGATACAAGGCGCATATGCTATTATCAAAGATGGTCCGTCATACTCCTCGGCCTCTTTGAGCACTTTGAAGAGTTGGTTTTGGTTTGCTCCCATAGCGACTTGTGCTACGTATACATAGCCGTAACTCATGGCCATCATTCCAAGGTCTTTTTTGCGGATTTTTTTACCGGATGTTGCAAATTTGGCAACAGCTCCTACAGGAGTGGATTTGGATGATTGTCCGCCGGTATTGGAGTAAACCTCGGTATCGAGTACCAATACGTTTACATTGCTGCCCGACGCAAGTACGTGGTCGAGCCCGCCGTATCCAATGTCGTATGCCCAACCATCTCCGCCAAAGATCCACTGGGAACGGGTTATGAGGTAGTCTTTAAGGACGGTGAGTTCCTTGCAGATATCGCAGTTACAGTCGGAGATAAGGGGTACCAGCTTGCCGGAAATCTCTTTTGTTTTCTCAAAGCTGCTTCTGTTTTGGAGCCATTCTGCGAACAAAACCTTCATTTCGGCTGTGCAACAGTCGCTTTCCAGTCCGTCGGCCATCAATTTGGCAACGCGGTCGCGTACCCTTTCCGATCCCATGTGCATTCCAAGGCCGTACTCGGCATTATCTTCGAACAGGGAGTTTGCCCAGGAAGGACCCTGGCCATCCTTATTGGTAGTGTATGGAGATGCAGGGAACGATCCTCCGAAAATAGAAGAACAACCTGTTGCGTTTGCAATCATCATTTTCTCTCCATATAGCTGTGTGATAGCTTTGATGTAAGGAGTTTCGCCGCAACCCGCACAGGCTCCGGAGAACTCGAACAGTGGCTGCGCAAATTGGGAGTGTTTAACACCTTTGTCCTTGGGTTGTACATTGTCTTTGTAGCCAACCACTGAGTGCAGGTAATCGAAGTTGGGTTGTTCGTGAACCTGTGTTTCGATAGGTTTCATTACAAGTGCCTTCTCTTTTGCAGGGCATACATCGGCACAGTTGCCGCAACCGGTACAGTCCATAGGGGTTACCTGGATAGTGAAGCTATATTCGTTGAACGGTTTGTTGCCGGGAACCCTTTTCACTCCTGCAGGTGCACTCTTTTGCTCCTCTTCGGTCATAAGGAATGGACGGATGGCAGCGTGAGGACACACATAGGCACATTGGTTACACTGGATACAGTTTTCTTGTTGCCATTCGGGAACATGTGTTGCAATGCCTCGTTTTTCGTAGGCGGCGGTTCCCGAAGGAATGGTGCCATCTTCGAGGTTGAGGAATGCACTTACCGGCAGGTCGTTTCCTTCCTGTGCATTGACTACATCGGCAACATTCCTTACCCAGTCCGGTGCAAGCCTGTCAAATGTAGAAGGGCGGAACTTGGCTGTGATGTTTTTCCATTCGCAGGGTACTTCAACTTTGATAACATCAGAACCACGGTCAATGGCTTCGTTGTTCATCTTGAGGATTTTCTCTCCTTTACGCCCATATGATTTTTCGGCGGCATCTTTCATCTCGGATACTGCCTGCTCATAAGGGATTATGTTTGCAATCTTGAAGAATGCAGACTGCAGTATTGTATTGGTCCTGTTGCCAAGTCCAATCTCCTCTGCAATCATGGTTGCATTGATGATGTAAAAGTTGAGTTCTTTTTTCGCAATGGTTGCTTTAACAAAATCGGGTAGTTTTTCCAGAGTCTCCTCTTTGGTCCAAAGGGTGTTGAGCAGGAATGTGCCTCCTTTCTTGATGCCTTTTAGTACATTGTACTTGTTTAGGTAAGGAGTTACGTGGCACGCTACAAAGTCGGGATGGGATACCAGGTAGGGAGATGTGATGGGGGTGTCTCCGAAACGAAGGTGTGAGCAGGTATAACCGCCCGATTTCTTTGAGTCGTAATCGAAGTATGCCTGAACATATTTGGGAGTGGTTTCGCCAATGATCTTGATGGTGTTTTTGTTGGCACCAACTGTACCGTCGGAACCCAAACCATAGAATTTACACTCCGAAACTCCTTTTTTGGTTACGTTAACCTCTTCTTTTACAGGAAGTGATTTAAAGCTGATGTCGTCTACGATTCCTACGGTAAAGCCGTTTTTGGGCTCCTTCATCTTGAGGTTGTCGAATACGGCAACGATGTGTGCAGGAGTAGTGTCTTTGGATGACAAGCCATAACGGCCTCCAACTATCAGGGGCATTTTGCCTCCTCTCTCGGCTATTGTGGTGTTGATGTCAATGTAAAGAGGTTCTCCAACTGCACCCGGTTCTTTTGTGCGGTCCAGGACAGCAATTTTCTTTACGCTCTTAGGAAGAACGCGGAAGAAATATTTTGCAGAGAAAGGTCTGTAGAGACGTACAACCAACAGCCCGACTTTTTCTCCGTTTGCAATTTGCATATCAACTACTTCCCGTATTGTATCACATACAGAACCCATTGCAATAATAATGTTCTCGGCATTGGGATCTCCGTAGTAATCGTAAGGAAGGTAGTGGCGACCGGTAAGTTCGCTGATCTCTCCCATATAGCGTGCTACGATATCGGGTACTGCATCGTAGTAGGGGTTGCTGGCTTCCCTTGCCTGGAAAAAGACGTCGGGGTTTTGAGCTGTACCGCGGGTTACAGGCTTGTTGGGGTTGAGGGCACGGTTACGGAATGCCGACAGTGATTTGTCACTGATCATTTTGCGGACCTCATCCTGATCCAGGTCTTCAATCTTTTGTATCTCGTGTGAGGTGCGGAATCCGTCAAAGAAGTGGACGAAAGGCACACGTGACTTGAGTGTTGAGAGGTGTGCAACAGCACCAAGGTCCAAAGCTTCCTGTACTCCGCTGGAGGCCAGCATTGCAAAACCGGTTTGCCTGGCAGCCATGACATCGGAGTGGTCCCCGAATATAGACAGGGCCTGGGCAGCCAGGGTCCTTGCCGATACGTGGAATACTGTGGGTAAGAGTTCCCCTGCAATTTTATACATATTGGGGATCATAAGTAGAAGTCCCTGGGAAGCGGTAAAAGTAGTAGCCAGTACTCCGGACTGAAGAGCTCCATGCAGCGCACCTGCGGCACCTCCCTCACTTTGCATCTCTACAACCTGTACTCTCTCTCCAAAGAGATTCTCCTTGCCAAAAGCAGACCACTCGTCCACATACTCCGCCATTGTAGAAGAGGGAGTAATTGGATATATGGCT
The DNA here is from genome assembly GCA_009929175.1 of Bacteroidia bacterium. GTDB lineage: Bacteria > Bacteroidota > Bacteroidia > Bacteroidales > UBA932 > Bact-08. The sequence goes on from SABC01000007.1 coordinate 50,984, forward strand.
GCAAGTTCGCTAAACATGTATGCAACATGTGCTGCGGCGTAATTACCATCACAGGTAATGAATTTTTTTTCTTTTGCCATAGCTTTTTTGTTATTGTTTGTATTGTTGATAGTTGTTATTTGTTTAATCATAGGGATGAGCTTTGGTATAAAAAAACAACACTCCGCCGATTGGAAATCTGCGGAGATGTCTTGCTATATCACTCTACCATAAGCCACCAAACTTTTTTGCAGGTCCCTCCATAGAACCCTGCGCACTCTGTCTCGATTTCGATCTCTTTATTTATTTGGTAGTAATTTGGCATATTATTTACTCTCGGCCAAAATTACAACTTTTTTTTATTATTTAAAAGGGAAATGACTAATTTTAGACATTGGTATTTTAATCTCATTGTTTATGAAAATTGTTTTAAGTTTCGTGCTTTTCGTGCTATTCCACTTATCCCTTTATGCTCAGACCGGTATAGTTAAAGTAACAGAAGGTAAGGTGACAGAAGGTCAGTTTTATTTTGATAAAGTATTGGTATACGATAACTTCAAGGAGGGAAGGGTGACCTTTTCCGACGGTAATTTTTATACCGGGCCATTGAATATCAATGTGCGGACACAGTCATTGAGGATGATTTCGTCAGAAGGCGATACAATTCTCCTGAATTCCGAACCAAATGTTGTTGCAGTAAGTGCAGGTCGCGACATGTTCAGGAAAATAAACAACTACTATCTACAGCTACTGAATATAAACAACGATGTTTACTTGGGCCTGTTAAGGAAAATGGTCATAGGCAAAGAGATGCTTGAGGGGGCTTATGGAGGGGTATCCCAGGTTGCTTCAGTATCAAAAATGTCTTCAATCGAAGATGGAACCAGGCTGGATAAGTATTCAGGGTCAAGCCTTATGCACTATGATTACCACGAGATGATATATCTGGTGAGAGGGAATAAAACGTATCCTGCCACCAAGAAAAACTTTATCAAATACTTCCCGAACCAAAAAAGGGAGATCAATGAATACATTAAACAAAAAGGGTTCTCATTTGCCAATAATCACAATGTGGTTGAGCTTTTCAACTACCTGTCAATGCCTAAATGAGATCCTTTTTGTAAGTTGCCGGGCTTTACGGCTATGATTTTCCGGAGGTAATGCTTTCGGGTGCAATTTTTTTGACCAGTCCTTGCAATACACTGCCTGGTCCCAGCTCAATAAACTCCCTTGCCCCGTCGTTCCACATATTCTCAACTATCTGCCTCCATCTTACAGGGGCGGTCAGTTGCTTAATGAGGTTTTCCTTGATTGTTTTGGAGTCTGTATGCTTTTGTGCATCAACATTTTGGTATATCGGACATATCGGAGTGTTGAAAGGGGTTTCATTTATTGCTTTTTCCAGTTCTTCCCTTGCCGGCTCCATAAGAGGGGAGTGGAATGCACCTCCGACTGCCAGAGGAAGAGCCCTTTTTGCTCCGGCTGCTTTTAGCTGTTCACAAGCTTCTTGTATTGCACCGGTCTCGCCGGAAATTACCAATTGGCCTGTACAATTGTAATTTGCGGGAACAACCACCCCTTTTATCTGGTTGCAGATATCCTCAACTATAGAATCTTCAATACCAAGAACGGCGGCCATTGTGGAGGGTTTGGCCTCACATGCTTTTTGCATAGCCTGTGCCCTTGCAGAGACAAGCCTTAGGCCATCTTCGAAGCTCATGGCTCCGGCTGCCACCAATGCGCTGAACTCTCCCAGGGAGTGCCCGGCAACCATTTGAGGGTCGAAATTGTCTATACATCTAGAAAGGATGACAGAGTGGAGGAATATTGCAGGTTGTGTTACGTTGGTTTGCTTTAGTTGTTCGTCGGTTCCTTCGAACATTATGTCGGTTATGCGAAAGCCCAGGATTTCATTTGCTTTCTCGAACATCTCTTTGGCGTGTGGGTAATTGTTGTAAAGATCCTTGCCCATGCCACTGAATTGTGCCCCCTGTCCGGGGAAAACGAATGCTTTCATTTTTTCCTTTTTTTATGAGCAGCAAAGATACATTTTTCCATGAATTATAAAATATCTATATTTGTACCCCATTGGCCTCGTAGTTCAGCTGAATAGAACGTCAGATTCCGGTTCTGAAGGTCGGGGGTTTGAATCCCTCCGGGGTCACAAAACAAAAAGAGACAGCCCTTTGGGCCGTCTCTTTTTTATTTTTAAGGGAATCCGATACCGGAATCCCATATATGCAGGTTACTCCACAAAGGCAATGATTTCGCCTTTTTGAATAGTTTCGCCATGTTTGGCACAGATTTGTACAATCTTTCCGTTTACAGGTGATTTAACCAATTCAATTCCGTAGAAAGCCTGCACAAAACACATGGTTTTGTTCTCTTCTACCTTTTCGCCTACGTTTGGAGCAGATGATGCGTCGGCCATGTCGTACTGCCAGATCAGTTGGCCTTTGACAGGTGACTGTACAGGTTTGGCGTTAGGGTATTGTTCGAGTACTTTGTCTACGTCAAATTTTGGCATCTCTACAACAGGGCGGGTAACTACTATTGGGGCTCCCGCTTTGGCCTTGGCAGCCTCCAGCTCCTGCTCGAACCTCTGCTTGGCTACGCCGCTCTTGTAGTCACGGTATTGTCTTTCGTGCATGGCAAATTCGAAGAGCTCCTCGTCATCCTCGCCAAACTCCCAGTTGTTTTCCACCATCTCTTTGCGGAACCTGTCGAGTTCATTGGGGAAGGCATCCTGAGGTGTGCCGGTGTAGAACTCCATTCCTTTGTCCTTGGCCAGTTGTACCAGTTCGGGAGCAAGTTCGCCCGGGAGTTTGCCGGTTTTACCAAGGATCATGTTCCATGTGTCTTTGTCAATTGTAGACCATCTTGGCTCGCCTTTGAGGGTATGCATAAGGTTCATTAGTGCGATATTCTTCACGTACTGGCTGAAGGGAGTCACCAATGGCGGGTATCCCATCTTAGGCCATACATATTCTACCTCTTGGAATAACATGACTACCAACTCGTTTAGTTGCAGTTCCTTTTTGCCTTGGTTCCTGAGGGAAGAGTTGATTGCTCCATGGAAACCTTTAAGGTCAGCCATCATTGAGCCCATCATACCACCGGGAAGTCCGCAACCTACCAGCAGGGATGTCATTTGTTTGTTACCCGGGTCAATGAAGTAGCCCAGATAGTCGTCTATGAAACTTTGTGTAAGGCGGCGAGCCTCCATGTAGGCATCCATGTTGACATCCTTTACGAGAAAACCTGCATCTTTGAGCATTGCTTGTATTGTAATCACATCAGGGTGAACCATGCCCCATGCCAAAGGTTCCATTGCCACATCCAGGTAATCTGCACCAGCACGTGCAACTTCCAACATAGAAGCTACTGAAAAACCGGGACCTGTGTGTCCATGATATTCTACAATAATGTGAGGGTATTTGTCTTTGATAGCTTTAGTAAGACGGCCCAGGAATGCGGGGCGTCCGATGCCGGCCATGTCTTTTAGGCAAATCTCGTCACAACCAAATGCTACAACTTTATCTACAAGACCCATGTAATACTCTACAGTGTGAACGGGCGAGTAGGTTATGCTAAGGGCTACCTGCGAAATCATTCCGCCGGACTTGGCATATTTAACCGAAAGTTCAAGGTTCCTTGGGTCGTTAAGCCCGCAGAATGACCTTGAAATATTTGTACCCTGTTTTGCCTTTACTTTGTACATGAGCTCCCTCACATCGGCAGGTACCGGATTCATACGCAGCCCGTTAAGGCCACGTTCCAGCATATGGGTTTGTATTCCCACTTTGTTGAATGGCGCAGTCCACTCCCTTACTGCTTTGTTGGGGTTTTCTCCAAATAGAAGGTTTACCTGTTCAAAAGCACCACCATTAGTCTCCACACGGTCGAAACAACCCATGTCTATGATCACTGGTGCAATCTCTTTTAATTGGTGAACCTTGGGTACATACTTTCCCGAAGATTGCCACATGTCTCTGTATAACAGAGAGAATTTAATTTCACGAGCCATAATTACTATATTGTTTTTAATTCTTATCTACACGTGCCATAATATAAGCAAAAACTCTACCAAAGAGGCCGCAAAATTAGAAATTTATCCTGAAATTTCCACTATCAATTCGTAACTTTTAGATAATAAACTGAAAGCATATGTTCTGTGAGAAAAAAAATTGCAGAATCAAAAAAAAATAGTAATTTTGCAGCCCGATTCCTACTCAATGAGAGTGGAGTTCAAATGGTGATTGTAGCTCAGTTGGTTAGAGCGCTAGTTTGTGGCACTAGAGGTCGTGGGTTCGATCCCCATCATTCACCCAAAAAAAAGGGCGACTTTATTTTTTAAGTCGCCCTCTTTTTGTTTATAATGCCGAAATGATTTTTATGCTCACCCCATTGGCCCTGTAACCCGGAACAAAGCAGGACTTTATAATTGAGATTCCGGTCGAGAATCCCCCCTTGTTGTCCACTATAAAATTCTCCCCGATAACAGTTTTTCCCTCCGGCAATAAATCGAAATGGTAGTTGATTTCATATTCTCCAACTTCCCGGTAGTAACCGGATTTGTATCCCGACATTTCGTTCCGGGGAACAAGGAGTCCCGGCAAATTTGTTGTCAGGCTTACATATGACCTGTTTTGAATGTTCTCGATTGTATGGATTACCCTGACATGGTCGCCCGGCTTTAGCCTGCTTTGGTCCGAAAGCTCCGTTAGTACCTCTTTGCCATTTTCTTGTATTACATTATAGTACCTGCTCGTCAGGGCAATATCGTTACCGTAGCTTTTGACTTTTTCCTGGTGTTGCAGGTAGTTGTGCGTCAAGTAAAGGATTTCGGGAGAGTAGCCGTTTTTTTTAACGGTTATATACCCTTTCCTGCGATTGACTCTATAGCGGGAGGGTTTAGCCTTAATATTGCCATTGCTCAAGTTCCATGGCAGCAAAGGATTGGAAAGTGCCCATACAGCATCGGTAATGTATAGGCTTTTGCCCCAATATTGATTCTCTTTTTGGAGTATAAGCCACCTGGCTATACCCTCGGCCATCTCCATGTCGCCTGCTTTGGCAAACAGATTGAGCAGTTGTGAATGAGCAGTGGTTTCGTTGCTCACAATGCCTCGTAAAGGTAATACTGCATTAGGGAAGTAATAACCTTTTTTGCCGTTATTTATGGCATGTTCCCTGATTGAAGCCATATAGCGCCCCGTAGAACCCTCCCGTCCCCAGGCAAACAGGGCTGATGCCCTGCCGGCATTTTCCATCAATGAGTTGCTAAGCTCCGTTTTTTCCAGGATATCGAGGTAGATCCCAATCAAATCATTTACTTCCTTGGGGGGTGGTATATGTTTGTAATGTGCCCGCACTTTTAGATAACAGAGGTAAAAATATGGATGGTAGTTTTTATGCTGTTGTAAAAAATGGGTATCCATAGTGCGAATCATACTGATTATGAACTCCTCCTCTGTCTTTGTGAATGGTTTTTGGGATAATCCGGATATTTCCCCGATCTTATCCATGAAAAGATATGAGAGGTAATAGCTGCCATCCATCCCGGCATACCAGCTCAGGAACCCGTTTTGGCTTCTCAGCTCTATGAACACTTCAAAAGCCTCCCTTGAGGCAGAGTCAAAACGGTCGTCACCGGTATAAGCCATAGCATACATCGACCCGAGGTGGGAAAAGAGGTCCCTGGAATGGGGAGATTTCAATTCTTCGAGCTCTGCTAGTAATATTTCCAAAGGGTTGGATAGTTGCACATTGGTACTGGTATGTTCGATGCTTGCATCTATTGCCGGAGGGGAAAAGGGAATAATATGTTCTCCTACTCTTTCAAGGGTGTGGATTTCTACCCGTGATACACGGGTGAGGGAGGGCAAGAGTTTTATCCTGTGTTCTTCGCCATCGGAGTAATTCCGGGATGTAATTAAAACCCTTACTTTTAAAGAATCGGCAACAAGGGCAGAGCTGACAGCCCTTTCGGGAATCGGCACACTCCAATGCAGGTTTCTTTGTTCTCCTGGTTTCAAATGTACTGCCTTGGTTCCAAGGTGCTGTTCCCCGTAAAGCTCCAGGTAGGCATTGCATTTGGCATCAAGTGATTGAATGCTGTTGTTTATAGCAAGTGCCTCTATCACCAAAGAATCTCCCTGACGCACAAAACGTGGAAGGTTGCAAGCAATCATTACATCTTTGTCAATTATAAACTCCCCTTGAGTCGTTGAATGGTTCAGTTGCTTGTCGTGTGCAAACAACAGAAGACGGAAGGTCGATAACAGGTTTGATGTATTGAATTCAATGTTTACTTTTCCATCTTTGCCCGGGTAGAGGAATGGGGCAAAATAGAGTGTTTCCTTAAAGTTCTTGCGCATAAAATGGGTATCGTCCACGCTTTCTGGCCCCCGTAAGGAGGTTGATGCGGATTTCATTGATGCAGAAACAGGGTTGTAACCTCTTATACTAACACTACCATATCCTACAGCAAAAGGAATATCTTCTTCGATTTGTTCAAAAAGATGATCGGTATAAGGTGCATGGAACCCATTTGGGTTATATGGGGCAATATGGGCAGTACCAATGCTCCTTTGGATCAGGAATGAAGAGTTGATGGAAAGGGAGTGGGGCCCGTTTTTTTCGGTTGCTTTGTCAAAGATTGTGGCCATCAGTTCGGTAGGTATACCCTTTGGATTGGTGGTTTTTATGGTGATTGTTTCGTTCCTTCCAGGATGGTAGCTTTTCCTTAGATTAAGTACCTCGATGGATATTTTGTTAAGCTCTGTATCCGGAACCGGGAAATTAATTGTTGCTGTATGGGGGGTATCGTCCAATATTGTTGTTATGCAAAAATTAAGGGTGCTACCTGCAGTTGCCGGCAGAGGAATACGATATTTTTCCAAACCATTTTTGATTGTGATGTTGCTTTGCCATAGCAGCGAATCTCCCGACCAGAACTCTGCAAGGGCATAGGCTTGCGGTGCATTTGTGCCTGCCAAAAATGTCAGGTAACCAGGGTCTGCATTTCCAAGGTTGTAAAAGAAGAACGGAGGATTATCCGGAATGTAATTATCCTCCAAATTGAAAACCACAAAGTCCGTTGAATCAATAATAACCCTGCCGTCGCTCTCCTCCATTTTGCAAACTAACCTGTAGTGTCCGCTTGTAGCTCCCGATAGATTTGGTTTGATTGGTTTGCCCGCAGTTAATTGCCCCGAAGCTATTACCTCCCTGTTATCTAAGGAGAGTATGGAGTACACACCTTCAAGCAGGTTCGCTCCGGCTTCACTATAGGTATTTACCAAGATGGTAGAAGGGTTTTGGGAACATATATGTTTTTCACAGTACAAGGAAATTCTTGAATTAAAAGGCCCTGCGTTAAAAGATGTGTGAAATTCGTTTGATTCCGAGATGGTTGAGGAGGCGGTGAATGTTAAGTGGAAAACTGCTGATGATATCCCGTATTTGGGTCCTGATTCTCCAGGGCCGGTATGTACGGGTAGGGTAAAGTAGCCAAGAGAGTCGCTTATTATTGACCCTGATAGCTCCAAGCCTCCCAAATAAGGCATTGCCAATGGTTTTGAGCGAAAATAGACTGGGAAAATTGTGTGCCGGATAGTCGTGCCTGACAGAGGAAAGCCAGCATGGGAGAGCACACGGCCCTTTACATAAACCGTATCTCCCAATACGTGGTTGTATCCGATGGGTTCAAAGGTAATATGGAATGAGTTTCTCTTATGGTTTTCCAATCTGAACCTACTTTGGCTAGGGTGATATTGCCTGCCGCCTGGTACTGAAATGATACTGGCTACGTAGTTTCCTGCAGCAGCCTCCTTTCCGGGGAAAAACCACCCTGAGGCCGATCCGAATTCGTTTGCAGTCATTTTTTTGGAAAAGACTTCCTTACCCATGCCATCGGCGATACTAATTACAATACTGTCCCGACTGTTAACGATTGTTTTTTTTGCGATATCGTACAGAATAACTTTGTAATGGATTGTATCTCCGGGGCGGTACAAGTTTCGGTCAAACAGGATTTGGGCATAGCTTTGGGAATAGGAAGATCTGATATTGTTGCCGGGATAGATTACGACTCCCGGTCCAAAAGAACCGGCTTTGTACAGAATACGTCGATAATGTTTTGCTAAAGAGTCGGTGTAGAGCCTGGTAAATCCGTTGGGACCTAAAATCTGACTCCCCAATGGTTTAATGGAATCGTAGGAGTAAGTTACGGGGTTTTGAATTTCGGAATAGAAGAAAACCTCTGTTTCGTCTTTTGGTTTTCCTGTTAGGAGGTCGACGGGGTATAGGTAAACAGATCCATTGATGTTCCTTTGGGCCACTGTGGTGCCGGTTGCAACAATACGGGTATAGAAGGCGGGGATACCTGTGCCAGCACTTAGTTCCAGTATATATAATCCCTCTTCTTGCAGCGTAAGGGGAAAAGGTTGTGTGTCCATCAATCCAAAATGGGTATTATTGAACGACAGTTGATGCTGACTTATAACTACGGCATCTTCCGTAAGTAGCTTCGATATGTTTTCCCTTTTTGCTCCAAACGAAATCAAAGACATTGGAGTGTCAGGATTCTTGACCTTGTAAATTGTAATCTGCCCCTTTGTATCTAAGTTTTTGTATTCCAGTGATATTTTGAAAGGCATACCGGGATATACCTTTCCAGGATGGCTGCATTTGACCCATGATTTATGAGTTGTTTCACTGATTTGTGTCAAAGATTCTGTTCCTTTGGCCAAAGGATGCTTTTGGCTCCAATATTTACAGTAATCATTTAGCCTTTTGTATCTTTCTGACAAGGAGTCCCTGGAAACTGCAGAGCCTTTTTGTAAGTCGGTTATCAATGTTTTTTGCAAAGATTTGGCATAAAGAACTACAAATCTTATAATATTTGGCTCCTCTTTGAATTCCTCTACAAGTGAGTGAATCATGGCAGGATCATAGGATTCTTCACCTGTAAATAAACTTGAAAAAGCTGAGTAATCGTAATACTTATACAAAGTTTCGAGATAGTTGTTACGATTATCCTTTTGAAAATCTAAAAGAGTATTGAACACGGAGTCTGCCATGCTTTGTGTGGATTCAAAATGCTCAACATTCATAATATAGGGGAATTTTACTGTGGACCTCCTTTGAAAGTTGGGCCTTTTAAAAGTGCTTATCAAGCTTGAAAGGGCAAATTCATATAAGGAAGGGTCCTGTATACCTTCCATAAAATACTGGCTGGATGAGAGCCGGTTCCATTCGTCGGTTTTGACTTTTGGCAACATATGTGAATTACCAAGTATTTCGGTTTTCCAGTTTAAAGAATCGACATGCTTGAGCATTAGGCTTTTAAAAGCAAGTTTAGCTATTGGGTCTTCAAGGGTTTGGGCCTTGTCGGAGTATTCCGCAATTATTTTATCAACACCTTTCCAGTCCAGCATCTTGGTTGCCTCCACAGCAACATCGGCAGCAAGGAACATATCCTGATATGAATCTATGCTGTCAGCAAGTTCGTAAATTTGCCTTGCTTGGGCCAAAAGTGTAACATTTAACTTGTCTCTCCGGCTTGACCTGGTTTCGGACCATAACCTTGCTATCTCTTTTTTTAAAGAATCATCTTGCCCGCCAACAGGAGTGCTCGACAGAACCTGTAAGTAAAACATTGTTAAAATTGCAAGAGTAACATACCTGGGATTGAGCAGAGACTTCATAGGTGTGAATTTTATTGGTTATTACAAATTTAGAATATTTTGCAGATACTTTGTTACTCCAGGACTCTTAAATTTGTATTTACGACCAACCGGCATTTTCCCGGTTTGGTTTTATAAGAAGATCTTTAAGGTAGCCGATAATCTGAAAGAGACGGAAAACCCGGTATTAGTGTCGCTAAAGTTGAGATAGTCCATTATTTTCCTTTAAAAGCCATTGTTCGAAAGATTAATATGTTATATTTGAGGGTTAATAGATAAAATTTATATCGTGAAAAAGCAATTATTATTATTTTTAGTTTTGGCAATATTGCATGGGTGTAAACAATCGAGACAGATAACTGACAAGATTTTCACACCTGCAGATTTTGAGCTTGATACTGTTTCTGTCACAATACACGAGACCGACAAAATATTTGCGAGCATCTCGGGGGTGGACATAGTTGATGATTATTTGGTGCTGAAAGCCCGTGATGAGAACGGGACCCTGCTTTTCTTCGATATTAAAAATGGATTTGAATACAGCCATACCGGGGGTGTGATAGGAAGGGGCCCCGGAGAGTACCTGCATAAAATACACTATATGTCCAAATCTATGGACTCTTGTTTTGTAAGCTTTAGCAGCCCGGGCAGGACATGGGTTTTTTCAAACAAAGATTTTGTGAGTAAGAGATCAAAAAGCCGGGAAATAAAGAGGAAGTCGGCTATGGACTATTTGCCGGTCAATGGATATAATATTGGAATATCTAATATTGGAGTGTCTGATTTGAGGAAACGTTTTTCCCTGTTTGAAAATGATGGTACCATTACCGGCAGTTATGACCATTATCCACTGGCCAGGGATAAGAGTAAATATGAACAATGGGCTTCATCAGAAAAGGTGGCCAATCATCCCACAGAACCAAGGTTTGTGTCTCTCTTCACTATCCCGGGGACAGTGGAGATTTTCAAGCTTAAGAGCGGCCAGATAGAAAGGGAGAATTTAAGACATTATGGGGACACACTTATCATTAATGACTTTAAAGACGACGGGGTTATCGATTATGAAAGAAAAGTGGGATTTAGTGTTATCTATTGTACCCAAAACTACATATATATGACCTATTCGGGCCATACGCTGGGAGAATTTATCGGATTGAGTGGTACAAATTACCTGGTAGTAATGGATTGGAATGCAAATATCAAAAAAGTTTATTACGTGGAGCCGATCATGAGAATGTTTGCTGTTTCCCCTGACGATAAAATAGTTTGGTTTTCAACTCTAAACGACAAACTGGAAGATGCCGTGGCAAGTTTCGAATTGTAAGTTGCAGCGATTTTATTTGCTATTATGAAAAATTTTATTCTATATTTGTACAAACAAAACAAAGTGCACTCACAAATGCAAAACCTTAATTCATACTTCTTCTTTTTTTATTACTTCTTTTTTAGGAAAAGGGGCGTATGTGTTATTTGTGAATGGTAAGTGAGAGTAAAAAGAGAAAATAATACAAAAGCCCCGGATTTCCGGGGCTTTTTTTTTGTACGTCTATGAAAACATCAGAAAAGGTCCAATCAATTGTCAATTGCTCTGCACGGGCGGAGTGTATTGCAGAGTACTATTTTTCGGAAAAACTCCGGGAGATTGATCAAATGCGTAAAGCGGGGAGGAGTGTGATAAACCTGGGAATCGGGAGTCCCGACCTCTCTCCTTTGCAATCGGCAATCAGGGTGCTGGAAGAGAGTGCCCACTTACCTTCGGCTCATGGTTATCAGGGATATTCGGGTATACCCGAGCTCCGCAGTGCGTTTGCTGACTGGTATGCTAAGTATTTTGACATTACACTGGACCCGGAGGATGAAATACTTCCTTTGATGGGCTCCAAGGAGGGGATAATGCATATTACCATGGCTTTTGTTAATCCCGGCGAAGAGGTGCTGGTCCCAGATCCAGGGTATCCGGCCTACGCATCGGCAGCCAGGCTCTCGGGTGCCTTGCCGGTTACTTACGATTTGAAAGAAGAGAGTAATTGGCTGCCCGATATCGCATCCCTGGAGTGCAGGGACCTGTCCAAGGTAAAGCTAATGTGGGTCAATTACCCCAACATGCCTACAGGTCAAAAGGCAAACAAACAACTGTTCAAAGAGTTGGTTGCGTTTGGAAAAAGGAACGGGATATTGATATGCAACGACAATCCCTATAGTTTTATTTTGAATGAAGAGCATATCAGTATCCTCAGCGTGGAAGGGGCAATGGGTATTGCGCTGGAACTTAACTCTGTGAGCAAATCTCATAATATGCCGGGATGGCGGGTAGGCATGGTGGCCGGGCACCGAGATTATATAAAATCCATAATCAGGATCAAAAGCAATATGGATTCGGGTATGTTCCGGCCATTGCAGCTGGCTGCTGCCGAGGCACTCTCTGCAGGAGATGAGTGGTATGGAGAGATCAACCGGCAATATGGCAAGCGCAGGGTCTATGCCGAAAGGATCATGGAACAGATTGGCTGCAGCTTTGACAAAGGGCAGGGGGGCATGTTCCTTTGGGGTAAGGTACCGCAATGTTACAAAGATGCCGGTGAACTTTGCGATAGCTTGCTATACAATGCAGAGGTTTTCGTAACACCGGGATTTGTGTTTGGAAGCAACGGCGGTAGGTATGTGAGGATTTCTTTGTGTGCGCCTGAGGAGTTGTTGATGGAAACCAGCAACCGGATTGGTGCAATGCAAAGTGTTGCTACAATTGACAGCATAAAAGGAGGATTAATTTATGCAGAGTAAGGTGGTATGTATCGTGGGGCTTGGACTCATCGGGGGGTCAATGGCAATTACCCTAAAGAAGAGTGGGTTTGCTTCAAAAATTCTTGGAGTGGATTCTTCGGGTCCAAACTGTATCAAGGCAATGGGACTGGAGCTGGTCGATGATATCTGCTCCCTTGAACAAGGTGTTGCGGCAAGTGATATGGTGTTGTTATGCACACCGGTCGATTCCATATGCGAGCTCCTGCCAATGGTTTTGGATTTGGCAGGCTCCATGGCTTCAAGGCCCAACGGTTGCCCGGTCATTGCAGATATGGGCTCTACAAAATCGAGGATAGTGGAGAGTGTAGAGGGACACCCTCACAGGAACTGTTTTGTGGCAGTACACCCTATTGCAGGGACCGAGCACTCCGGTCCGGAGGCAGCTTTACCACGGCTTTTTGACGGGAAAAATGCCATCCTGTGCAATGTTGCCCAAAGTGATCCTGATGCCGTGGCAACCGTTGAAGAAATGTTGGAGACAATCGGAATGAAAGTTTCCCATATGGATGCCCAAAGCCATGACCTGCATGTGGCTTATGTTTCCCATCTTTCGCACTTGACGTCGTTTTCTCTGGCCCTGAGTGTGTTGGACAAAGAGAAGATGGAGGGCAATATTCTCACACTTGCTGCCGGAGGGTTTGATTCCACTGTGAGGCTGGCAAAGAGCAGGGGTGAGACTTGGGCTCCCATTTTCCTTCAAAACAGGGAGTTCGTATTGGAGGCCATTGACTCTTACATCAAATGCATGATGTTGTTCAGGGACGCTCTGTATATTAGAGACATTGACCGGTTGCACAATCTTATGGGAAGTGCTAATGATATAAAAAGGGTTCTGGACAGGTAATTATTTAAACTTGAAACTATAAAAAACAGGATATGAAAGAAAAAATGAAATTGAAACGGATAGAGGAGTGGGAGGTATACAAAGGGCGTCCACTTACCATTTGCGGCCCGTGCAGTGCAGAGTCCAGGGAACAGCTTATGGAGACTGCAAAAGAACTTGCAATGGCAGGGAAGACAGATATATTCCGTGCCGGTATTTGGAAACCACGTACCCGACCCGATTCTTTTGAAGGGGTAGGGCGAGAGGGGCTTGCATGGCTAAGGGAGGTTAAGCGGGAGACAGGTTTGCCCGTTGCAACGGAGGTTGCTAACTCTGCCCATGTTAACGATGCACTTAAATTTGGTGTGGATGTTTTGTGGATAGGGGCAAGGACCTCTGCCAACCCTTTTGCAATGCAGGATATTGCAGATGCTTTGGAGGGAGTGGGAGCAACCGTGCTTGTGAAGAACCCTGTCAATCCTGAGTTGAATCTTTGGATAGGTGCCATTGAGAGGATAGCCAAGGCGGGTATTGCAAAAATTGCAGCAATCCACAGGGGGTTCAGTGCCTACGAACATACTCTGTACCGCAACCAGCCTAAATGGTTGTTGCCGATAGAACTCAAACGGGCTATTCCCGATTTGCCTTTGATTTGTGACCCGAGCCATATGGGTGGGTCAAGGGAATACCTGCTGGAGATCTCCCAAAAAGCCATGGATTTGAATTATGACGGGTTGATGGTGGAGTCCCATGTTTCCCCGGACTCCGCATTGAGCGACAAGGCTCAGCAGGTAACGCCCATGCAGCTGACGGAGCTTTTAAACAACCTTGTGCTCAGGAACCAGGTTTCCGGGGATACCACATTTACCGATACACTGGCCGAATTGCGTTCGCAAATAGACCTTTACGACGACCAATTGCTTGAGTTGCTGGAGCAAAGGATGCTTGTTGCAGAGACAATCGGGAAATACAAGAAGGAAAACAATATAACAATATTGCAAAGTTCCCGTTGGGAGGAGGTGATGAACAAAGCTGTCTCCAAAGGCGCAAGCAAAGGGTTGAGTGATGAATTCATTAATAGTTTGTTCCGGGCTGTACACCAGGAATCTATAAACCACCAGAACAGTGTTATGAACAACTCATAGAATCAGTATAGCAACAATCCTGCTATACCGGCAGCAATTATTACCCTGATGGGGTTTTGTTTTCCCCACCAGGAGGCAATGAAGGCGGCACCAAAGATGAGCCATGATTTATAATCGGGAAAGTTTTCCGGGGTAACCAGCAAGATTGCTGCAGAGGCAATCAACCCGATGATTACTGGTTTTATCCCGCGTAATGCTGCCTCGGTCCATTTGTTGTTTTTGAATTGTTTGTAGAGGTATGCTATGAGCAAGATAATGATGAATGATGGGAGGCAAACTGCAAAAGTGGCTATCAATGAGCCAAAGATATTGCCAGTTACTGTATATCCGATATAGGTTGCACTGTTTATTCCTATTGGGCCGGGGGTCATTTGGGAGATTGCTATTATGTCGGTAAAAGTTGCCGGGTCCACCCACCCTTTAGTCACGACGACTTCGTTTTGGATGAGAGATATCATTGCATATCCGCCACCAAATGTGAAAAGCCCTATCTGGAAAAACGATATGAAAAGATCCAGGTAAATCATGCTCCGGTGTTGTTTTTAGTCCGGTTTATACGGCCGGTCGAAAAGTAAAAATGGAAGATTCCCAGCATTGTACCGGCAACAATGACCCAAATTGGTGATATTCCCAGCAAAACAATCAGGATTACCGACAGTACGGGTATCATGGAAGTGTACTTGTTTAACTTAGTGCTTTTGGACAAGGATATGAGTGGTACGGCAATCAGGGCAACTACGGCCGGACGGATGCCTGCAAAAATGGAGCTGACTGTGGGGTTGTCCCTGAAACTTTCGAAAAACATGGCTATGAGCAGTATTATGAGAAAGGAGGGGAGGGCAGTCCCAAGAGCGGCAATCACGCTTCCTTTGATCCCTTTAACCTTTTCGCCAATGAAAATGGAGATGTTGATTGCCAGAATCCCCGGAGCGGATTGTGATATTGCCAACAGGTCGAGGAACTCTTCGTTCCTGACCCATTTTTTCTTGTCCACAACCTCCGATTTGATGAGCGGGATCATGGCATAACCTCCTCCAATCGTGAACGATCCGATTTTTGCAAATGTATTGAATAACTGAATGTATTGATTCATCTTGAATAAGAGTCGATTCCGGATGCAAAGTTAGTCAATTTTATATAACGGAACAGGGGGTGCTTATTAAATTTATTTTTCTGATAAACAGCTAGATAACACTGAGTGATAGAGATTTTGAAAAATTATTCAAGAAATATTTTGGTTCATTAAAAAAAGTCTCATATCTTTGCAGCCCGTTTCGAAAAAGAAACACAGGGAAAAAGTTCTTTGATAGCATAGATAAAAGAGTAACAAGGTAGAGGTTTTTTTAATAAAACTCTGTCAATAACTTAATAAAAGTTTATCAGGTCAGGAAGCAAAAACATAAAAACATTTTACAATGAAGAGTTTGATCCTGGCTCAGGATGAACGCTAGCGGCAGGCTTAACACATGCAAGTCGAGGGGCAA
>SABC01000129.1 GCA_009929175.1 Bacteroidia bacterium
CGCGCAAAAAGTCGGTGAGGAGGCTGTTGAGACAGTCATTGAGGCGGTAAAAGGTAATAGGGAGAGGTTGGTCTATGAAATGTCGGATCTTCTTTACCACTCACTTGTATTAATGGAAAATCAGGGGATATCTATTTCTGAAATTGAAGAGGAACTTTACAAGAGGCATAAGTAGAGTGTGGAGATTCTTATAATTCATTACTGAAAAACTTCTTTGACTTCAAAAAATATTTTTTTACATTCGTAAATCGTAAAATTTATATCACAAAAAGGAATATGGCACAATTAGAACTTGAAGGTAAGGTATTTGAAGTGGATGGAGATGGTTTTCTCACAGATCCGGGTGTTTGGAATGATGATGTTGCAAGGTTATTTGCAAAGAGTGACGGGATAGAAGATCTCTCCGAGAAGCACTGGTCTGTTGTAAGAATAATAAGAAAAAATTTCGAGGAGAAGGGGAATGCCCCGATGATCCGGACTATATGCCAGGAGACTGGCTTGAAGTTACGCGAGATTTATGAGCTTTTTCCATTAGGTCCGGCCAGAGGAGCCTGTCGCGTGGCAGGTCTACCGAAACCAGACGGTTGCGTATAAAGACTGCTGCTGTTTATGGACTGCTATGGTTGTTGTGCTTTAATAGCTTCAGGCATTTGTTTCCTGATATTTTCAGCCAGGTTTATTCATCTGGTAAGATTGGGAAATCCGAAAGATCTCTCAAAAAAGAGCGGCGATACAGTAAAGGCAATCAAGTATTCTTTTACCGAGGCTATGATGCCTAAGAATAAAGAATCGGCCTACCTTCATCTTCCCACATATGTTGCCGGCATACTCTATCACATAGGGACATTCATAGCTCTTCTCTCCTTTGTGTCATTTATTGTAATTTCCTTTACAGAGACAACCGTACCTTCTGTAGTGTCACAGATTGGGGCTATTATACTGGTACCGGCAATAATTTCAGGTTTTTCAATACTTTTCAAGAGAATTTTCAGCAAAGAACTCACTCTTTTGTCAGGGCCTGATGATTATATATCAAATATACTGACAACATTAGCCCAGCTCCTCACCGCCATTTTTCTTCTATTTCCGGAGACCGCGGATATTTATTATGTTGTGATGACCCTGTTCTTCCTGTGGCTGCCATTTGGTAAGACCAGGCATCTTATGTATTTCTTTTTTGCAAGGTATCACCTTGGATATTATTACGGATGGAGGGGAACATGGTAACAATAGATAATGCTAAGAGAGATAAAGCTATCGATTTGCTAAGATCGGAGACAGACAGTAAACTTGTAACTCATCTGAATGCCTGTGTGCGTTGTGGCTTATGTGCGGACAGCTGCATGTACTATCTGGCTATGAAAGAGCCTAAATATATTCCCTCTGTGAAGGTGAATATGGTAAGTTCCATATATCGGAAATACTGCACCTTTGAAGGAAAAGTGGCACCGGCTCTTGTAAATGCAAAGAAGCTTGACGATAAAATGGCAGCCGAAATGGTTGATCTCCTGTTTGGAGCATGCACAATGTGCGGCAGATGTGTCAAACACTGTTCTATCGGGGTTGACATACCTTTCCTGGTAAAAAAGGGAAGGGAGATGCTTGCCACAATGGATCTTGTTCCGGAAACACTGCAATCTACTGTGGATGCTGCCGTCAATACAGGTAACAACATGGGAATCCCGACAGAGGAGTTTGTTGATACTATAAAGTGGATGGAAGAGGAGCTGACAGACGAGATGCAGGACGAAAAGGCACGGATTCCACTTGATGAGCAGGATAAGGAGCTTTTTTATACTCTCAATCCTAGAGAACCTAAATTTTTTCCACTCTCTATCTCGGCTATGGCAAAAGTTTTCTACGCAGCTAACGCTGAGTGGACCCTCTCGTCCAAGTTCTATGATGTTACCAACTATGGATATTTCAACGCAAACAACAAAGAGGCCACGATAATAGCTGAAAACCTTTATAACGAGGTTCACAGGCTTCACGGCAAACGATTGATTTTAGGAGAGTGCGGGCATGGTTCCCGGGCAAACAGATGGGAGGGGCCGAACTATCTTAAAAAGCAGTATGACTTTGATACCATAACGGTCGTTGAACTAATAGCGGAATATATAAGAAGTGGTAAGATAAATCTGGACAAAACACTCAACAAGGATATCTATACAATACATGATCCGTGCAACCTTGTACGAAACGGCGGCCTGATGGATGAAATCCGTTTTGTTGTTAAAAGTTCCGTAGAAAACCTTGTGGAGATGAATCCGTATGGAAAGGATAATTTCTGTTGTGGCGGTGGCGGGGGTGCTCTTGCAATGAGCGAGTATAACGACAGGAGGTTGAAGATAGGTAAGATAAAAGCTGATCAGATTGTAAAAACAGGGGCTAAGGTTGTGATAACACCTTGTCACAATTGTGTGGACCAGCTTACTCAGCTCAACCACACATATAAGCTTGGAGTAAAAATCGTCACAATATCGGAAATTGTGGCTGATGCGTTGGTAATAAACAACAAATAAAACTAATAATATGAGCAAACTGATTTATCTTGACAATTCGGCTACAAGCTTTCCAAAACCCGATGCTGTATACGATTTTATGAATTCGTTTTATAGGACCAAGGGTGTCAGTCCCGGAAGGTCCGGCTTTGATGCGGCTCTTGAGACAGAAGAGGTGGTTAATAATACCCGTAAGATGCTCACAAAGCTGTTCAACGGAGGAGAGGATCACAATCGCCTTACATTCAGCTACAATGCAACGGACTCACTCAATCTTATAATTAATGGTCTTGTCGAGAAAGGTACACATGTAGTAACAACCATGCTTGAGCACAACTCTGTATTAAGACCACTCTATATGCATGAGCAGGCCGGTACTATCGAAGTGACATATGTGCCGTTTGATCCCCTGACAGGATATGTTAATCCGGATGACATTAAAAAAGCTATTAAGAGCAATACAAAATTTGTGATTGTAACTCATTGCTCAAATGTACTCGGCACTATACAGCCATTGGCTGAAATAGGAAAGATCTGCAAGGAGAAAGGTGTGATTTTCGTTGCAGACGGCAGCCAGGGAGCAGGATCTGTTGATTTTGACATGCAGGCAAGTAACGTAGATGTATATTGCTTTACCGGTCATAAATGTCTTATGGGCCCTACCGGTATTGGAGGCTCCTATGTAAGGGAGGGAGTCAGGATTAATCATACCAGGGCAGGCGGAACAGGTGTCCGTTCGGCTTATCCTGCCCATCTCGAAGAGTATCCTTACAGGCTTGAGTACGGTACATTGAATCTTTTAGGAGTAGGTGGACTCTATGCAGGTGTGAAATGGATTACTGAGCAGGGTATAATGAACATTCATAACAAGGAAATCGCACTTTGGGACAAGCTTCGTATGGCAGTGCAGCAGATTGAAGGTGTTACAACCTATTGTGCAACCTCAAAAGAAAACAAAAACCCGGTACTCTCTTTCAATATAAAAGGATTTGAAGCCGGAGATGTAGGAACTATGCTAGATGTCGACTACAATATTGCTGTGAGAACCGGATTACAATGTGC
>SABC01000036.1 GCA_009929175.1 Bacteroidia bacterium
AAAATGGCCAAACTGCAACAGTTGATATCTGATTTAACCAAATAGTTATGTATATTCACGAAACATTTCTGGAGGTAAGGTATTACGAAACCGATTTGATGGGTATTGTACATCATTCTAACTATATCCGGTATTTTGAGTGTGGAAGGAATCAGGCTTTGGTCGATATGGGACTGCCAATAAAAGAGATTGAGAAGAGGGGGGTGATGATGCCTGTAGTGAACGTGACGTGTAATTATAAAACACCAGCATACCAGGGAGACAGGCTTAGGATAGTAAGTGCTATAAAGGAGCTCCCAAAAGCAAAGTTGGTGATTGAGACAGAAATTTTCAATCCGTACAACGTCACAGTTTGCACCGGGAGTGTAACACTTGGCTTTATTCATTCAGACTCCCGTAAACCTACAAGGGCTCCTGAGTATATAGTCGAATTATTTGCACCCTTTTTTAACATTGATAAATAACAGATCATGAACAACTTTTTACTTTTTGGTTCTTTAGGTGCCACCGAAATCATAATAATTGCCTTTATTGTGCTGTTGCTTTTTGGAGGAAAGAAGATCCCCGAACTTATGAAAGGGATAGGCAAGGGTGTCCGTAGCTTCAAGGATGGAGTTAAAGGCATCGAGGACGAGATAAAAGAGACCTCCGACAACGAGGTAAACAAGGACAAATAGCATCCTGTGGCTGGCGAAATGACTTTTTGGGACCATTTGGACGAACTCCGCAGAGTGTTATTCCGCTCTGCTGTTTCGGTATTTGTATTCCTTGTTGTTATTTTTCCCAACAAAAAGTTTGTTTTCGATAAAATCATATTTGCGCCTGTAAATGATGATTTTATCCTTTATAAGTGGTTTGAATCCCTCTCGGGTTTGCTGGGCATTCCTGCCATGAAACCGGCCCCATTCTCGATAGAGCTTATCAACATAGAGCTTTCTGCACAGTTTTTTACCCATGTGAGCGTATCATTGACATTGGCCTTTATTTTGTCAATTCCCTTTATACTTTACCAATTTTGGGGTTTTGTAAAACCAGGATTGTACGACAAGGAGAAGCGAAGCGTACAACAAGCATTTGGATTTGCATCCATCCTTTTTTTTGCAGGAGTTTTGGTTGGATATATTTTTGTTTTCCCTCTAACTTTAAGATTTCTGGGTACATACCAGGTAAGTGACTGGGTTGCAAACCAAATATCCCTACACTCCTACATATCCATGTTCACGTGGCTGATCCTGATAATGGGTGTTGTGTTTGAGATGCCCGCCCTTGCTGCCATACTTTCACGCCTGGGAATTATTTCCAAAAGCATGCTCAAAAAATACAGGAAACACGCTTTTACAATACTTATCATTGTGGCCGCAATTATCACCCCCAGCGGGGATGCCTTTACCCTGTTTATTGTTGGTACGCCGCTTTATATGCTTTATGAATTTAGTATACTGATCTGCCGTGATTTCGATTAATAATCTTTCTGTCTCCTTTGGTGGTTTTACATTGTTTGACCAGGTTAATTTTCACATCAATGATTCTGACCGGATAGGATTGGTCGGGAGGAACGGCTCTGGAAAGACAACCATGTTGAGGATCATTGCCGGGGTTGTTACACCGTCATCGGGCCAAATCCAGCTGCCCGGCGACCTTACCATAGGTTATCTCCCGCAAGAGATGGATTTTGACAAAGACAAAAGAGTAATCGATGCTGCTTTGGAAGCCTTTTCTCATGTAAAAGAGCTGGAGGATGTTATTGCCAGGCTAAATTTCGAAGTTGCAGATCGCACAGATTATGAGAGCGAAGGTTATCATAAGCTATTGGTACGCCTTAATGATGCCACGGAAAGACTCTCCTTGTACACCTCTTTCAATCCCATGGCCCAGGCAGAGAAGGTGCTGACAGGCCTTGGCTTTCACAGAAATGAGCTGGAGCGGGACAGAGGGGAACTCAGTGTAGGATGGAACATGAGAGTGGAATTGGCAAAAGTACTCCTCAGAAGTCCTGATATCCTTTTGCTGGACGAACCTACCAACCACCTAGACATAGAATCCATTAAATGGCTCGAAGAGTACCTTTCGGGGTTTCGTGGGGCGTTGATTCTGATCTCCCATGATCGTAGGTTTCTGGATGTCATAACCAACAGGACTGTAGAGATAATGCTGGGTAAAATTCACGATTACAAGGTTCCCTACTCCAGATACAAGGAGTTGAGAAAAGAGAGGTTTGAACAGCAAAGGGCAGCATTTGACAATCAACAAAAGCTGATAGAAAAAACAGAGGAGTTTATCGAACGTTTTAGATATAAAGCAACAAAATCCAACCAAGTCCAGTCCAGGATAAAGCAATTGGACAAACTGGAGAGGATTGAGATAGAAGAGGAGGACAACTCTGCGCTCAACCTGAGGTTTCCTCCTGCACCCCGCTCGGGACAAGTGGTTGTAAAGGCGGAAGGAGTTGCGATGTCATTTGGTCCCAAAAGAATCTTTTCTGATGTGAATCTTATCATTGAGCGTGGAGAAAAAATCGCATTCCTTGGACGCAACGGTGAGGGCAAAACCACTTTTATGAGATTAGTAACCAAAGAGTTATTACCCGTTGCCGGGAGCATAACATTGGGACATAATGTATCCATGGGTTATTATGCCCAAAACCAGGAGGAGTTGCTGGATAAGGAAGATACCGTCTTAGGCACTCTGGACAAGGTTGCTGTTGGCGATGTACGCACCAGGCTGCGGGATATTCTGGGCGCTTTCCTTTTCAAGGGTGAGGATGTCGATAAAAAAGTAAAGGTGTTGAGTGGTGGTGAAAGGGCTAGGCTGGCAATGGCAAAACTTATACTTAAGCCCTATAACCTGCTTGCTCTCGACGAGCCTACAAACCATATGGACTTGATATCCAAAGATGTATTAAAAAGGGCCCTGCAATCTTATGAGGGAACCCTCATTCTTGTTTCACACGACAGGGACTTCTTGGATGGCTTGGCCGACAAAGTCTTTGAGTTTAAAGATGGCACGGTGAGGGAGCATCTCGGTGGACTCTCAGATTTTTTGAGCCGAAAGAACATTTCCACTCTTGAGCAACTCGAAGATCCTGGACCAGGATTGCAAATCAATGATAATAGAAGGGAAGAATTATCTGAAAATTTAAAATCCGAGGGAGCATTATCATATCTGCAGCAAAAGGAGGCAGAACGGGAACAAAAAAGAAAAAGGAGCAAGATTGAAAAATGCGAAGAGGAAATAGGGGCATTGGAAAAAAAGATTATGGAAATTGAGAGGCTATTGTCAGCAAATGATAATAGAGTATCTTTGCCCCAGACTCTCGAAGAGTATGGCCTCTTAAAGGAAACTCTTGATAAAAAGCTGGAAGAGTGGGAGAAGCTTCATGATTAAATTAACTTTATGGAAAAAAAAGAGTATTATATTGCGGGTATTCACCCAGTTACCGAAGCAATCGAGAGTAACAGGAACATCGAGAAAGTGATGTTCAAACAAGGGCTTGAGGGCTCACAGTTCAGGGTTTTACTGGAAAAAATCCAGCAAAAGGGAATCCAGGTCCAGTTTGTCCCGGCTGAGAGGTTAAACCGGATATCAAGGGCAAACCACCAAGGTGTTATTGCATTTTTACCTCAGGTAGATTATTTTTCATTGGAAGATATTGTAAACTTAGCTTTAAAAAAAGAGGGAATACCTTTAATCCTGATTCTGGACGGGGTGAGTGATGTCCGTAACTTTGGTGCGATAGCACGCTCTGCCGAGTGTGCAGGAGCAAACGCAATTATAGTTCCGGCCAAAGGGAGTGCAAACATAAATGCAGATGCAGTAAAAACCTCTGCAGGTGCCCTTCTTAGGATACCTGTTTGTAAGGTTTCCAATATCAGGGAGGCGATATTTTACCTCAAGCAAAGCGGATACAAAATCTTTGCATCAACTGAAAAATCTTCAAATAACATTTATGATGTCAAGTTTGGAGAGCCTTGTGCAATCATTATGGGGTCCGAGGAGAAAGGCATCTCCAGGTCGGCCGAAGAGTTGTGTGATGAAAGTTTCAAGATTCCTATGGCAGGGCAGATAAGTTCCCTCAATGTGTCTGCAGCTGCTACTGTGGTGTTGTTCGAAGCTCTCCGCCAAAGGAACGCCTGACTTCGGAACAGATTACCGCTGTTGCAACAGCAACGTTAAGTGAATCTATGGAGTTATTTGGTGAGAAAGAGGGAATTGTCAGCTTGGTTGAGATTAGATTTTCCACGTCGGGAGATATTCCGTGTGACTCGCTGCCCATGACAATCAATCCGCCATCTGTAAAGTCTTTGCTGTACACGTTGTTGCCCACCAGGAATGTGCCATATACTTGGCATTGTTTGCGGGCCATTAGTACCAACTCTTTTATGTCAATCGTGAAAGTTTTAATTCGGAAGATAGATCCCATCGACGCCTGAACTACTTTTGGATTGTAAACATCAACACAATCAGGAGATAAGTAAAGGGAGTCTATACCAAACCATTCTGCAATCCGGATTATTGTTCCCAGATTGCCGGGATCTTTGACTGATTCCAATGCTAAGGATATTTTCCCGTTTTGAGGGATCTCGAATGGTTTGTCCAATGGTTTTTGGGCAATTGCCAGCACTGGTGAGGGAGATGATAGCAAGGATATCCGCGACATCAACTCATCTCCGATCTCATTGCGGTAAAATGTTTTAAGTATACTGATTCCAGATTTACCTGCTTCTGCGACAATTTTTTCGCCTTCAAGAATGAACATGCCGAGCGACTCCCTGAATTTTTTCATTTCCAGGGAGCGAATGGTTTTTATATCGGATTTGGATGGCAGCATCAATAACCAAGAATTTTGAGCATTGATTTGTAGGTCTGTTCTTTGCTGAACAAACGGGTGTAGTACTCCCCGTTTTCGTCAATATCTATGGTTATGTGTTTTGGTGCAGGTTGAAGACAGTGTTGTATTCCACCAAATCCACCAACAGATTCCTGGTATGCTCCTGTATGGAAAAAACCAATGTACAATGGATCGCTGTCCCCGTTGATTGTAGGAAGGAAAATTGCGTTGGCATGTGCTTCGGCATTATAATAATCCTGGCTGTCACATGTTAGGCCACCTAAAAATACCCTTTGGTATTCGCTGTACCACTTGTTGATCGGGAGCAGGATAAAGCGTTGTTTGATGCCCCATGTATCGGGAAGTGTGGTCATGAAAGAGCTGTCAACCATATACCATCTTTCCCTGTCGTTTTGTTGTTTCTGATCCAGCACCTGGTAAATTACGGCTCCACTCTCTCCAACGGTAAAACTTCCGAACTCTGTAAATATGTGCGGTTCCGGAGTGTTTCTTTGAGAACAGATGCTCTTTATTTGGGCAATAACCTCTTCGGCCATGTATTCGTAGTCGTAATCGAATGCGAGGGAGTTTTTGATTGGAAATCCACCTCCGATGTTAAGGGAATCGAGTTCAGGACATATAGCTTTCAAGTCACAATATACAGATACACATTTGGAGAGTTCATTCCAGTAATAGGCATTGTCCCTTATACCAGTGTTAATGAAAAAATGCAGCATCTTCAATGAAAACTTTTTGTTATGCTTGATCTTGTTTTCATAAAAAGGAAGGATGTCACTATACCTTATCCCAAGCCGAGATGTGTAGAATTCAAATTTAGGTTCCTCTTCGGCTGCGATTCGTATTCCAATCTTCAACGGCTCTGTAACTTGTTCATCCAAATCGTCAAACTCCTGCATATTGTCCAAAACCGGGATTGTGTTTTTCCAGCCATTGTTGATTAAATTGGCGATATTCTCAATATACATCGGCTTTTTGAACCCGTTGCATATTATGTAAAGCTCCTTGTCTACAGTTCCTTTGGCATTGAGTGATTCAATCAGGTTGAGATCGAATGCCGAAGAAGTTTCTATATGTATGTCGTTTTTAAGGGCCTCTTCGATAACAAAGGAGAAGTGGGAGCTCTTGGTACAGTAGCAATAATTGTAATCAGCTTCGTAATCTACCTTGGCCATTGCAACGTTGAACATCCTTTTTGCCTTTTGAATTTGGGAGGAAATTTTTGGCAGATAAGTAATTTTTAGAGGAGTGCCGTATTGTTCGATTATATCCATAATTGGAATATTATGGAAGTGAAGATCCCCGTCTTCTACCCTGAATTCGTCTTGCGGAAAGTCGAATGATTGCTCTATGAGGTCTATGTACTTATTCTTCATGTTCAAATATGTAAATGAGTCGGATTAATAATTTATTTCCAATCGGAGTGAGTTGGATTAATAATAATTTACAAAGATATCTTTTTTTATAATTCTCAAAAAATGTATTGATATAAATTACTATTTTTGTTACAAAATAAGATTACTAATCAATGAGATTCCATTTTTGCAATATTTTCTTGGTACTGTTGGCAGGTGTTTTACTTTTACTCTCTTCATGCAGCACTGTGAGAGTTGTACCCGAGGGTAGGAGCGTGCTCAAGGAGAACATAGTAGAAGTAACAAACAGCGAAGATGTAACACCATCAACTCTGAGCCAGTATATCAGGCAACAACCGAATACTTCATTCTTGTTTGGTTGGAATCCTTTCGTGGCAATTTACAATTGGAGCAACGGCAAGGATAATGGCTGGGATCGTTTCGTTAAGAAAGTTGGGCAGCCACCAGTAATTCTTGATACATTTCTTGTTAACCGGAGTACCGAAAATCTCAAAAACCACCTTTCAGCGATTGGTTATTTCAACTCCGATGTAGAAGATACTATCATAACCAGGAATAAAAAAAGCAGTGTCATCTATTATATAACTTTAGGCGATTCATATATAATAAACGACCTGAGTTATACAATCAGGGATACTGCCATTGATAGGGCTGTCAATCCCATCCTTAATCCATCCCTTATACGCAAAGGTGAAAGGTTGGCCGAGGATGTCCTGGATAAAGAGAGTGAAAGGATAGCCTCCTATTTGAGGGATAAGGGATATTATAATTTCTCCAAAAACTATTTTTTCTTCGAGGCAGATACATTAAGAAGGGATGGAACTGCAGACCTCCACGTTTTGGTGGAAAACCATACCCGAAACGAAACCCCTAACGATGCTAGAAGTCATAATATCTATAGGATCAGAGAAATATCTCTTTTCCCCGATTTTGATCCCATGCGTGGAAGAGAGGATACTTCTGGTACATATGTTCAAGTAAAACTACAAGACTTTGACATTTATCACAGAGGAACACGTACAATTAAAAACAGGGTCCTTGAAAAGATGAACACATTGCGCAAAGGTGACCTGTACAATGAAAGTGAGGCAACCAATACTTACAACCGGTTTGTGGCACTACGCTATTTTTCGGGAGTTAATATTCAGTTTGACGAGGTTCCGGCGGATTCATCTCAAAGAGAGAGGGAGGTTGATTGTACTATAAGACTGACTCCCTCCAAGAGCCAAGGATACAAATTAAACCTAGAGGCCTCAAGTAATTCGAACAACCTTTTTGGTATTTCTCCTGCAGTTTCATATTACCATAAAAACCTCTTCAAGGGAGGAGAGTGGTTTACCCTTGGATTCATGGGAAATTTCCAGTTCAAACTCAACGAGCAGATCAGGTCAACCGAACTTGGAATCTCGGCAGGGCTTTCAGTTCCCAGTTTTTTGCTGATACCCGATTCCCTGTTTAAGACAAATGTACCTCGGACCGATATCAATTTAGGTTATAATTATCAAAACCGTCCCGAATTTACAAGAAACCTTATATCCCTCAATTACGGATACAGCTGGCGTTCGGGAGAAAGATTCTTCTACAGTGTTAATCCATTGCAAATAAGTATTGTGAAACTGTTCAACCTGAACCCTACTTTTTATGAAACTTTGAAGGATCCTTTTTTGAGAAATGCATACAGGAACCACTTTGACCTGGGTTCGGGAGCAACGGTTTACTATACAACTGACGCTTCTGCAATCCCGAGCAAAACCTTTTTTTATGCAAGGTGGACCAACGATATAGCAGGTAATATTTTAAGCTTGTTCAACAATACCCTCACAAGTGACACTACCGGATCCAAAACGATCTGGAATACACCTTATGCACAGTATCTGCGGACCGACCTGACGATCGGATATACCTGGAAACCAAATCCTGACAATGCAATTGCAACCAGATTCAACATCGGTGCTGGTTTTGCATATGGCAATTCAAGGGTTTTACCATTCGAAAAACTGTTCTATGCTGGTGGTGCAAATAGTTTAAGGGGTTGGCAACCCCGTTCGGTTGGCCCTGGATCAGCGGCTATTGACTCTACCTTTTCTATACCTAACCAAACAGGTGATCTCAAGATAGAAGCCAATATTGAGTATAGGTTCAGGATGTTCTGGAGAGTCGAAGGTGCTCTTTTTGCAGATATTGGAAATATTTGGACACTCAGGAACGAACCAGGTCGGGAAGATGGTTTGTTCCGGATTGGTGATTTTTATGAAAGCATTGCCGTAAACTGGGGCGCCGGTGCAAGATTGAACCTTGATTTTGTGATACTTAGGCTTGATTTGGGAATGGTAGCAAGGGATCCTTACCTTAAAAGCTGGATTGGTCCCAAGAGATGGTTCAGGGAAAATACTTACTCACTTCAATTTGGAGTAGGATACCCATTCTGATTACTCGAAACAAAGAGTGCCAAAGAATTCAGGTCTATGGAAATCCGGCTTTTCTGTTCCGATTTTATTCCAAGACAAATAGTGTTTTTCGGGTAGGTCATCGCCGCATTTGTAAAAGTTGGCCTTCACTTGACGGCCGCTAAGTGGAGATAACTGGTTCAATGAAAAGAGCTCTACAGGAAGTGCTACAGTGATTTTCCATTCAAACTCGCCCACTTTAGTTTCAAAACCCTCGTTTCCAAGGGAAGATGCACGACGTATCTTAGACATTACATCGGATCCAAAACGGGTTCTTTCCTTCCTGTTCGGACCGCCGGCAAATGTCCCAACCCCAATGCAGTTCAACTCCAGGTTATAGTAGATTGTATCGTTCTCTCCAGGAATGATAAAGAATTCCACACAAGAGTCTTTGTAGGGGGCAGAGCCCTCATCCTTTGAGTAGAAAGCCCTTATGTATTTTTCATTTACTATATATTGCAAATAAATCTCCTTACCTGAGTGGGCAATTCTGAAGCTTGCCTGAGGAGAGTAGGGGTACTCTTTCCAGTTTTTATTATCAATATTGTGAAAGGGAATATTGAGGCTGTCCATCATCTTTTCTACAAGTATGACAGGCGGATTTTTACATGGAAAAGAAATTCGTTTTACTTCTATCATTTTCTCTTTTGAAAAAAAGTTCTCCCTGTTTTCTGCCAAAAGATTGAGCGGGAAAACAAGGAGAAGTATTATCAGTATTCTGTAAACCATCTTACATGGACTTGCTTGTGCGGATCTTGTAACCTGAAACACCGTAGTACAGGATAAACAAATAAATTGGGAGTGCAATCCAGTATGAAGATTGGGCACCTATGGCGTCTTTAAGGAATCCGTAGATAGTGGGTATGATAGCTCCGCCAGCGATTGCCATTACTAGCAGGGAAGATCCCGTCTTGGTAAAACGACCCAGGTCTGTCATTGCAAGTGGCCATAGTGCGGGCCACATCAAAGAACAGCCAAGGGCCATCAAGGCTACAAACCAAATAGACATGGCCGCTGGTGTAAGTACAACCAAAACAGAGCCGGTGATTCCTAAAACCGAGCAGATAATAAGTGCATTTGCCTGGCTGAGATACTTGGGAATGAATAGTATTCCACAAATATAACCGGCAACCATAGCTATTGGGGAGATCCATGCATAGGAGGCTGCGTTTGGTAATTGGAGCCAACTTGCGTAGTCTACCAGGGTTCCAAGGGCAATGGTTTCTACTCCGACATAGAGGAACAGGGCAAGGGCTCCAAGCAATAGATGGGGGAATTGCCATATAGATGTTTTGTCGGCTGCGTAAGGACAATCTTCGGGATCAGAAGAGTCTTCTCCTGCTGCTTTTACTTCGGGCAGAGGTGCCATCAATGAGATCAAACCCAATAGTACGAATACCCCTATGATAATGTAAAAAGGAAGGTAAAGGTCCGAAATCAAAGTGTCTGTTGTGTCTTTACCAATTACATAAGCAAGGAATACCGGAGCAACCGGCCATGCAAGTTTATTGCAAATCCCCATTATTGACATCCTCTTGGCGGCACTCTCCATCGGGCCCAAAATTGTAATATATGGATTAACAGAAGCTTGTAGGAATGTGTTACCAATACCACTAAAGAACGATGCTACGAGAAACAGAACAAAACTTTCGTTTTTGGCCGATGGGATATACAGGGCAAATGCCAAAGCAAAAAGGAGGAATGAAAGTGACATTGTCCTCTTATAACCGATTTTTGCAATTGTCCTGGATGCCGGATACCCGAAAATAATGAATGTAGAAAAGGTGGCAGCCAGAATCAGGTAGGATTCTCCTGAAGAGACCCCCAGTGTTGAGTTGAGCACAGGTATAAGGAATGAGTTTATTCCTAGTGCAAAACCAATCGAGAAAAACATCATCCCTATAAAAACCAGCGGCATGATAAAATTATTCTTTTTTTCCATTTCCCAAAGTTTTAGTTTTTGTGTATTATCTGATTTATTGAACGTTGTAGCGCACAAAGAGCTCTATTGCCTGGTATTCGGCCATCCCAAGCTTGTCGAACAATACTGCAGTATTGTGATTTCGTTCCTCTGCCCTCAACCAGAACTCCCTCTTATCAGAACCAGGGAAAAGAGGCCTGTCCTTTTGAGACTGGTGTTTGAAAATTGCTTCCCTTTTAATGTTAACCTCTTCGGGGCTGAGAGGAACTGCCATGTCGGCATCTGCTACATCCCATTCCTGCCATGCTCCCCTGTAAAGCCAAACGCGGCAATCCTTAATCCATGACTCGTTTTTGAGTTCTCCCAAGGCTGCAAGGATGGCTTGTAAACAAACTCGGTGGGTTCCATGTGGGTCACTCAGGTCACCAGCTGCGTACACTTGGTGAGGTTTAACATCCGAAAGTAGTTTCTTAACAATATCAATATCTTCCCTTCCTAGGGGTTTTTTCTTTACACCTCCTGTTTCGTAGAAAGGCATGTCCAGAAAATGTACCCTCTCTTCCGGTATTTTAAGGTATCGGCATGCTGCTTTTGCTTCGCCCCTGCGGATTGCTCCTTTTACCTCCCTAATGTTATGTGAATCGGGTTCTCCAGGATGTTTTTTACCAAGCTCTTCCAAAGCGTCAATGTATATCTTGTTGCTAAGGTTAAGGTCAAAGTCATATATCTTTGCACTGTCTCTCAAGAAGTCCAGGAAACGGATTGCATCATGGTCAAATACAGCAATGTTCCCGGATACCTGGTAAGCAAGGTGTACTTCATGACCATGCTCGGAAAGCCTGGCAAGTGTGCCTCCCATGGAGATCACGTCATCGTCAGGGTGGGGGGAGAAGATGATTACCCTTTTAGGGAATGGTGTTGCTCTTTCGGGTCTTGTTGAATCGTCAGCATTTGGTTTCCCTCCTGGCCACCCTGTAATGGTGTGCTGCAGGTCGTTGAATACTTTTATGTTTATTTTGCTTGCAGGTCCCTGTTCGGTAATAAGGTCACTCATACCGTTGTCGTTGTAATCCCTGTCTGTAAGTTTTAGGATGGGTTTTTCGAGTTTTTTACAAAGCCAGAAAACTGATTTTTTCACCAACTTGTCATCCCATTCACACGGCCCGGTTAGCCAGGGGGTTTTTATCCTGGTAAGTTCATCTGCAGCAGGATAATCCACATAAACTTCCAGGTTTCCGTGTTTTTGCAGATAAGATACAGGTATTTGTTCGTTTACGTTACCTTCTACAAGTTTGGCGATCATGGAAGCTTTTCCCTCACCCCAAGCCAGGAAGAATATTTTTTTGGAAGAGAGTATAGTCTCGATACCCATTGTAAGGGCATGGAAGGGAACGTATTCTACACCAAAGAACTCTGATGCGGATGATATTCTGGTCGTGTAGTTAAGGGTAATAAGACGTGTCTTGGAGTTGTAATGGGAGCCAGGTTCGTTGAAACCCATATTACCTGTAATGAGAACATCTATTCCATCCAGGGACGCAATTCTCTCTTCGTAAGCTTCACAATAACTGTGAATATCTTCTTTTGCTATCTCTCCGTCCAGACAATTTATGTTATTGGCCGGAATATCAATATAGTCAAGAAGGTATTCTTTCAAAAAACGATAGTGACTCTGTAATTCGTTTTTATCCAATGGCCAATACTCGTCTACGCTGAAAATATGAACGTTGGCAAAAGAAAGTTTTTTGTTCTTGTGAAGGTTTACAAGTTCTTCGTATACCTGAATAGCTGTGGAGGAAGCACTTAATCCAATAACGGCAGGCTTGCCGTTTTGGTTTTTTTCGTTGATAATAGATGCTATCTTTCCTGCTACGAGCTTCCCTGCCACATCTGCATCGTCAAAGATATCAACCGGGATTTTTTCGTATCTTTTGGTGAAATCTGTTTTGATTATCATAATTGTATTGGTTATTTTAAATGATTGTCTGTTTTATTGATTATAAAAGGTTATCGGCTCTGTTGACCGCCTCCCTGATAATCATCAGTTCGGTGAGCATTTTTTCCATAAAATCCAACTTAAGCATATTTGCTCCGTCTGAGAGTGCTTTGGAGGGGTCAGGGTGGGTCTCCATAAAGAGCCCGTCAGCCCCGGTTGCTATAGCTGCCCGGGCTATTGTAGAGATAAGTTCGGGATTGCCGCCTGAGACACCGGTACTCTGATTTGGTTGTTGGAGGCTGTGGGTTACGTCCATAACTACAGGAAAGCCAATTTGCTTCATCCTGGGAATCCCTCTGAAATCAACAATCAGATCGGTATAGCCAAACTGTGAACCACGTTCTGTAAGGATTATCCTGTCGTTGCCGGAATTCTTCACTTTATCGGCAGCGAATTTCATTGAGTCGGGTGAGAGGAACTGTCCTTTTTTGATGTTTACATATTTTCCGGTTTTTGCAGCCGCTTCAAGAAGATCGGTCTGACGGCACAAAAAAGCGGGAATCTGCAGTACATCAACGTTAAATGAGGCTGCCATGGCAGCTTCGGGAGCGTTGTGAATATCTGTCAGTATAGGTAACTGCAATTCGGTACGTATCTTTTCCAAAATTTCAAGAGCCTTAAGGTCACCGAGACCCGAAAAGGAGTCACCTTTCGATCTGTTAGCCTTACGGTAAGATGCTTTGAAAATAAAGGGAATCGACAGTGAGTTTGTAATAGATTTTAATTTTGAAGCGATTGCATATGTAATCTCTTCGTTTTCAACAACACAAGGGCCTGCAATCAAAAAAAATGCTCCCTCTTTTCCTTTACTTAAAAATTCAATATCTTCCAGTATCATAGTGGTGCAAAATTAGCTAAAAACTATTTATTATTATACTTTTTCCAACGTGACTCTAACCATTTTCCTATATCATTCTCCCTGGAATTATCAGCAGGTGTGTAGAATATTCTGTCTGACAATTCCTTTGGTAAAAACTCCTGTTCTACAAAATTCCCGGGAAAGGAGTGTGCATATTTGTAATCTTTTCCGTAATCCAGATCTTTCATCAGTTTAGTAGGTGCATTCCTTAAATGCAACGGAACCGGGATATTCCCGCTTTTGCGAACCTCTTCCAACGCTGCATCAATAGCTGCATAAGAGCTGTTGCTTTTTGGGGAGGTTGCAAGGTACAAAGCTGTCTGCGAAAGTATGATCCTGGCCTCGGGCATTCCTATTTTATGAACCGAATCAAAGCATGCATTTGCAAGAAGCAGGCCATTAGGATTTGCAAGCCCGATATCTTCGGATGCCAGGATTATCATCCTGCGTGCAATAAAAAGAGGGTCTTCTCCTCCCTCAATCATCCTGGCCATCCAATAAAGTGCTCCGTTAGGATCAGAACCTCTTATGCTCTTGATAAATGCAGAGATAATGTCGTAATGTTGTTCTCCGTTTTTGTCATAAATTGCAATATTCTCTTGTAGTCTCTCTGTAACAATATTGTTGTTTATATTGATAGTCTCTTGATTCCACTCCGAAGAGACAATAATATCTAGAATATTCAATAATTTTCGAGCATCACCTCCGGCATGTCTGTAAAGAGCTTCCCTCTCATGTATGATTATCTCTTTAGACTTGAAAACCCTGTCTTCTTTGATTACTCTGTCAATTAGAATGTCCATGTGAGCTGTTTCAAGTGGCTTTAATACGTATGTCTGGCAACGAGAGAGCAGGGGAGTGATCACTTCAAAGGAGGGGTTTTCGGTTGTGGCACCAATAAGTATGATTGTGCCTTCCTCCACGGCACCCAAAAGTGCATCTTGTTGGGATTTGCTGAATCGATGGATCTCGTCAATAAAAAGGATTGGTCTGTTTTTATTGAAAATAGATCCGGACCTGGATTTCTCTATGATTTCTCGTACATCTTTAACTCCGGCATTCACCGCCGACAATGTATAAAAAGGTCTGTCTAGTGTAGCAGAGATGATTTTTGCCAATGTGGTTTTCCCTACACCTGGAGGTCCCCACAGAATGAATGAGGTGATGTTGCCAGATTCTATCATTTTATTCAACACAGAACCTTTGCCAATCAAATGTTCCTGACCGACATAATCTTCAAGTGTCTTTGGACGCATGCGTTCTGGCAGGGGTGCGGATTCTTTATAATTCATCAGGCTCTTTTTCCTTATTTAACATAATATAAATTGTGTTACTATTGTCGATTTCCAGGCTATCTTATAATTCTGTGCAAATGGATTCCTCAGGTTCTATGAAGGTATATTCTTCCCGGTATTGAGAAACCATATTTAATACAGTAAAAAATAAGGGTATGAATATTAAAATTCTTTTCATATTAGCAGCTAAATTACGATATTTAGGCAACATTAGTAACATATAAGTACAAAAAAAGTTAATTTCGCGCTCCAATAGATATTAGTATGGGAAGAAGAGATAAAGAATTACTGGAAAATATTAAAATAGAGGCAATTGCCGCAGAAGGTAAATCCCTGGCACATGTAAACGGAAAGGTCCTTTTCGTTCCGTTTGCCGTTCCAGGAGATGTTGTGGATGTACAGGTAAAGAATAAGAGAAGAGGCTTTATGGAGGGATACATAACCAGGATGATAGAACCCTCTCCCTTAAGGATCAAACCATTTTGCAGCCATTTCGGTGTATGCGGAGGGTGCAAGTGGCAGTCACTACCCTATTCTGTCCAGCTGGAAAACAAACAACAACAAGTTGTTGACCAGTTAACACGTATTGGTCACTTGGATCTACCACAAATATCTCCAATACTAGGCTCGGGAAACACAATACATTACCGAAATAAACTCGAGTATACATTCAGTTCCAGGAGATGGATTGAAAGTATGAGTGAGGCAGAGGAGTTGACAGATACTCAAAAGCTTGGTTTGGGGTTCCATATTGCCGGCTTGTTTGATAAGGTGCTGGATATCGACAAATGCTACCTGCAACCCGAACCCACCAACAAGATTCGTCTTTTTGTTAAAGATTTTGCTATTAGGAATAATCTGGAATTTTTTGATTTAAGGGAGCAAACCGGTTTGTTGAGAACTCTTATTATAAGGACTTCGACTACCGGAGAAGTTATGGTAATAGTGGTTTTTGCCAAAGATGATAAGAAAAACAGGGAATTGTTACTGGATGCATTGTCAACAGAATTTCCGTCAATCACCTCATTGAACTGGATTATAAATGACAAAAGGAATGACTCGGTTTCGGACCTTGAATGCTTTAACTACTCCGGGAGAGATCATATATACGAGAAAATGGAGGAGCTGGTGTTCCGTATCGGCCCCAAATCTTTTTACCAGACAAATTCGCACCAAGCATATGAGTTGTACAAAGTAGTCCGGGAAATGGCTGCTCTTAAGGGAGACGAGATTGTCTATGACCTTTATACTGGAACCGGTACAATTGCCCTATTTGTAGCAAAAAATGCATCTAAAGTAATTGGGATTGAGTATATTGAAGAGGCAGTTAACGATGCTGGGGAAAATGCTCGCTTCAACAATATCGGAAATTGTACTTTCTTTGCCGGCGACATGAAGGATATGTTATCGGAGCAGTTCATGGAGCAACATGGCAGGCCGGATGTCGTTATCCTTGACCCTCCAAGGGCAGGTATCCATCCCGATGTTGCAAAGGTAATAGCAAAGAGTTCACCCTCCAGGATCGTTTATGTAAGTTGCAACCCTGCCACTCAGGCAAGGGACATTACTCTGCTGGGAAGTGATTACCGTGTGGTACGTGTGCAACCTGTGGACATGTTCCCTCACACCCATCATTTGGAAAATATCGTATTATTGGAAAAAGTGTAGATTATGGAAAATAGTTTTCACGATACGATTTGTGCCCTGTCTACTGTACAGGGTAAGGGAGCGATTGCCGTTGTCAGATTAAGTGGCCCTAATGCTATTAGTGTTACTTCAAAAATATTCCGGACAGCTAAAGGGAAGCCACTAGAAGATACTAAAAGTCACTCACTCAGGTTTGGGTATATCTACAAAGGGGATAAACTGCTCGATGAAGTTCTGGTATCAATATTGAGGGCTCCCAATTCCTATACAGGTGAGGATATGGCAGAAATCTCTTGCCACGGCTCTTATTATATTCAACAAGAGTTGCTTATGTTGCTGGTTTCTGCTGGTGCCCGAATGGCTAAACCAGGAGAATTTTCACAAAGATCATTCCTTAATGGCAAAATGGACCTGGCACAGGCAGAGGCTGTTGCCGATTTGATTGCTTCGGAAAATGAGGCTTCGCACAGAATAGCCCTGCGCCAAATGAAAGGGGGATTTTCTGGTGAATTGGCATCAATGAGAGCCTCTTTGCTCGAAATTGTCTCTCTGATGGAACTTGAGCTAGATTTTAGTGAGGAGGATGTAGAGTTTGCCGACAGAGGTCATTTGAATGATCTTTTAGTTAATGTAAAAGAACATATAAAAACTTTAATCTCCTCATTCAAATTAGGTAACGTAATTAAGAATGGTATTCCCGTAGCTATTGCCGGTGCTACTAACACAGGTAAAAGCACTTTACTTAATTTACTACTCAATGAAGAAAGGTCTATTGTATCAGATATACACGGCACTACAAGGGATTATATAGAGGGTTACATGAATTTAGATGGTGTTGGCTTTCGTTTCATCGATACTGCCGGGATAAGGGATACCAAGGAGACCATAGAGATGATTGGTATCGAAAGGAGTTACGAGAAAATAAGAAGTGCCAGCATTATACTTCTGCTGCTTGATGCCGAACGCCCGGAAAATTTCGAACAAGGGATATCCAGGCTTGCATCGGTGATTGAACGGGAGAGTCAAAAGGTGATTGTGCTGCTTAACAAGTGCGATCGGCCGAACCAACATCTTGTAGAATCATATCTGAGTGAGATATCAGCTTTTTGTATAAAAAACCAATTGGATACGGCAACTATTTTGCCCATATCTGCAAAAGCTAACCAAGGGATCGAAACCTTAAGGGATGATTTATTGAAAAACAAAGAGGGTTTCAACGATGGCTCCTACTCTACCCTGGTTTCCAATGTACGTCATTATGAGGCTCTTAAAGATTCTTTGATCGCTTTGAACAGGGTCTCGGAAGGTCTTGATGATGAGATTCCTACAGATCTGCTTGCGCAAGATATCAGGGAAGCCCTGTTCCATCTTGGAGAAATTGTAGGCGAAATCAACACCGAAGAGATTCTGGGCAATATCTTCAGTAAATTTTGTATCGG